>CANQZB010000077.1 GCA_947628195.1 uncultured Clostridia bacterium
TTGTGTTTTTAAGGGTTGGCAATAACACTTTAAGCAAAGTGGATTTACCCACCCCGTTTTTGCCAATAATTGCAATTTTTTTAGCGCCTTTAATAAGCAAATTTATGTTTCCCGCTAATAGTTTATTGCCCACCGTTAACTTGTTTAATTTAAAATTTAATAATTCTTTTTGACTTGGGAAACTAACACTATTATCTATTAATAGTTTAATATTTTCTTCAACATCGGGAATTTCGGTTAATTTTTCGTCATCTAGTCGCTTTTCTTGGGCCTTTACATTTGCCATTTTTTTAACAATTATTCTGGCACCGGCGGAATCCTTAGTGTGATTTATTGAATTTTTAACCTTTTCCTTTATTTCTCGTAAAATTCTTTCCTTTTTGGCGCGCTCTCGCCTTTCATATAGGGCTATTTGCGTTTGTTTTTCAATTTCATGCTTGCGGAGTGCCACATAATCGGCATAATTGCCTTTAAATAAGGTATGTTTAGGTTTGGTTTTCCGTACAAGTTGTTCTAAGTGAAGCACCATATTAGAGCAATTTTCTAGCAAGGTTTCATCATGAGAAATAAATATAATTGGGTAAGTGTAACGTAAAATAAAATTTTCTAGCCATAACAATGTTTCTATATCCAAATCGTTAGTTGGCTCATCTAAAATTAGCATTGTTGGGGCGCCCAACAAAATTTTTATTAATTGAAGTTTGACCTTTTCGCCACCAGAAAGACTGGATATTTTAATATCCGTTTCAATGAGGTTTTCATTCAAGTTGAACTGCCTAAAAAGTTGATTTAAATAAGGTAGATTGTTAAAAATTTCAAAATCTTGCTCTGCTGAAGGGTTTTGTTTTGTTAAAAACTCCAAAACCGTTTGATACTCCCACTCTTTTGCTAATGATTGCTGTAAATAGCCTATTTTTTCATTAGTTTGAATTTGACCATTAATTTTACAATAATCTTTTATTAAATTGGGGTCAATTATTGCTTTAATTAAAGTAGATTTGCCATTGCCCTCTTCCCCAATTATTGCAAGTTTATCACCTTTATTTAAAACTAAGTTTAAATTTTCTAAAAGTTTGCGCCCTTTTAAAGTTTCTAAATTTAAGTTTATTATACTAAACATACAACCTCCTTTTAGGATAATTGCATTTAAACTAAAAAAGGCAAATAAAAAAACAATTATCCTTTACTAAAAAATAATTAAATTTAAGTTAGGATAATTGTTGTATAGATGCAAAAAAGCATAATAAACAATAAAACAACAACATCCTTTTATTGCTTAGATACCATTTTGCATACCTCCTTATGTTTTTATATTAACACATTTTTTTAAAAATTGCAACAAAATTTAAAAATTAATTTCAAATTAAAAAAGTGCAAATATGCACTTAATTTAATTTTTTTGTGTAATTATTGGTTTTAGGATAGGATTTTTCACTTATTGAACTTTGAAGTTCTTTTATAAGTTTTATTGAATTTTTGTCTAGGTCCTTTGGCATTTCGCCTTTAAGGGTTACAATAATGTCCCCACTGCCAATGCCCTTTAAATATTTAACACCTTTGCCTTTTAGCGTGTATTTAGTGTTAGATTGTGTTAATGGCGCAACATCTATGGTTTGAGTGCCTTTTAGGGTTGGAACTTCCACTTTGCCACCAAGCAAAAGTGTGGTTATTGGCGCATAGGCATCTACATACAAATCAAAGCCCTTACGCACAAGCAGGCTGTGTGGCTGAACAGTGATTGAAATGCGTAAATCCCCTGGTATGCCGTTTGCAGAAGCGGTTTGGTTGCCCTCTCCGTTTAAGCGGATGACCTGCTCGTTATCTACGCCCGCTGGCACTTTAACTTTAATTTTGGCAGTAACCGTTTTTAAACCTGTGCCACGGCAGTTTGGGCATTTATTTTTAACCACCTTGCCCTTGCCGTTACAGTTGCGACAAGTGCCAACTGTGCGGGTCATGCCAAACAGTGTTTGCTGGGTGTAACTAACTCGGCCTGTGCCGTTACATTCGCTACAAGTAACATAATCGCTGTTGGACTTTGCACCCGTGCCATTACAATCGGTGCAACGCTCTTTACGCGTAACTGTAACCTCTTTTTCACAGCCAAAAGCGGCATCTAAAAAGGATAAAACAAGGTTTATGTTAATATCTTCGCCCTCTTCACGAACTTGAGCCTGCGCGCCACGCCCACCAAAATTGGAAAAAATATTGAAGATATCTTCAAATCCGCCAAAGCCTTCTGCACCTGAAAATCCGCCTGAAAAACCACCAGCGCCACCGCCAAAGCCTTGTGGGCCATCGGCCGAACCAAATTGGTCATAATTGGCGCGCTTTTGTTTATCGCTTAAAACGGAATATGCCTCGTTAATTTCTTTAAACT
This sequence comes from uncultured Clostridia bacterium, assembly GCA_947628195.1. Taxonomy (GTDB): domain Bacteria; phylum Bacillota; class Clostridia; order Christensenellales; family UBA1242; genus Onthoplasma. The sequence continues at coordinate 2,381 of CANQZB010000077.1, forward strand.
TTTCCGCTGCTTCGGGCGTTTTGTTTAGGTCAGGATGATATTTTTTTGCCAAATTTCTAAATGCGGATTTAATTTCATCATCCGTTGCGTTTTTATTCACCCCCAAAGTTTCATAATAATCTTTATTAGCCATATGCTCCTCGTGTTTGCTTAAAATGGTTATTTGCTCTTTTACAAAAGAGCAACAGAAAAATATTTGTTCTTTTGGTGGCTTTTCTACTAAGAAAAGCCACACAAAGAAGTTGAGATTGCCACACAAACTTGATGGTCAAGTTTGCTCGCAATGACATAAAATTTTTATTCTACAACTACGTTAGGGTCGCCGTCATCCTTTGGTTTATCGCCGTTTGGATTGCCGTTATTGTCGCCTTGAGGTTGCTGGCTTGCCATATTTTGATACATTTTGCTAAATACTGTGTTAGAAACATTGGTTAAGTCATCCGTAGCCTTTTTAATTTCATCCATGCTTTCGCTTTGTATGTGTTTTTTAGCCTCTTCCACTGCGTCGGTTAGAGATTTTTTATCTTCTTCACTTAATTTATCCCCGTTTTCTTTCATAACCTTTTCAATGTTCATGGTCATGCCATCTAGGTTATTGCGAGCATCAATTAGTTCGCGTTTTTTCTTATCCTCTTCTGCAAATTGCTCAGCTTCTTTAACTGCTTTGTTAATTTCATCTTCGCTTAGATTTGTTGAAGCGGTAATTGTAATTTTTTGCTCTTTATTTGTGCCAAGGTCCTTTGCCGAAACATTAACAATGCCGTTAGCATCAATATCGAAAGTAACTTCAATTTGAGGTACTCCCCTAGGTGCTGGCGGAATGCCCGTTAACTGGAAGCGACCAAGAGATTTATTTTGAGCGGCAAATTCGCGCTCGCCTTGCAAAACGTGGATGTCAACGCCCGGCTGATTGTCAACCGCGGTTGAGAAAACTTGTGATTTGCGTGTTGGGATTGTCGTGTTGCGCTCGATAAGTTTTGTGAACACGCCGCCCAAAGTTTCGATTCCAAGAGAAAGCGGAGTAACGTCCAAAAGCAGAACGTCTTTCACTTCGCCGCCCAAAACGCCGCCTTGTACGCATTCATGTGCGCCTCTCCGTTCATCTGGGTTAATGCCCTTAAATGGAGTTACAGGGATTTCTTTTGCAAGTGCTTCAACAACGCATGGCACACGGGTTGAACCACCAACAAGCACAACATTGTGAATATCATTTTTTGTTAGGCCAGCATCTTTAAGTGCATTACGAACGCAAACAAGTGTGCTATCCACAAGGTCGCTAATCATGTTTTCAAATTTAGCACGGGTTAAAGTATATTCAAGGTGTTTAGGTCCGGTTGCATCCGCTATAATAAATGGCAAACTAATTGTGGTTTGTGTTAATGTGCTTAGTTCAATTTTTGCCTTTTCTGCAGCCTCTTTCAAGCGTTGTTTTGCTAGTTTGTCGGTTGATAAATCAATGCCATTTTCCTTTTTAAATTCGCTGATTAAAAGGTCCATAATGCGGTTATCAAAGTCATCACCGCCAAGACGAGTGTTACCGTTTGTAGAAAGCACTTCAAACACGCCATCGCCAATTTCTAGGATAGAAACATCAAATGTTCCGCCACCCAAATCGTAAATCAAAATCTTTTGATTTTTTCTGTCGCTCTTATCTAGGCCATAGGCAAGTGCTGCCGCGGTTGGTTCGTTGATAATACGCAAAACTTCTAGCCCGGCAATTTTGCCTGCATTTTTGGTTGCTTGACGCTGGCTATCGTTAAAATATGCTGGCACAGTAATAACTGCTTGGGTTACTGGCCCGCCAAGATATGCTTCTGCATCTTGCTTTAACTTGCTTAAAATCATAGCGCTAATTTCTTCTGGGCTATATTGTTTGCCACCGATGTTAACTTTGTAATCTGTGCCCATTTCACGCTTAATTGAAATGACAGTGTTGTCTGGGTTGGCAACCGCTTGGCGCTTTGCCACTTGACCCACTAACCTATCATTATCTTTAAAACCAACTACGCTAGGGGTTGTTCTACTACCCTCGCTGTTGGGGATTACGGTTGGCTGTCCGCCTTCCATAACTGCGACACAACTGTTTGTTGTGCCTAAATCAATACCTATTATCTTTGACATATATAATTCTCCTTTAAATTTTAATTTTTATTGTTGAGATTGCCACTAAAACTTGATGGTCAAGTTTTCTCGCAATGACATTTGTATTTTTATTTATTACTAATTACGTGTTCTTTTGTTACTTTTCATGGAAGAAAAGTTATTTCTTCACAATAACTTGTGAATATCTTATAACTTTGCCTTTATACGTGAAGCCTTTATAGGCCTCTTTAACTATATAACCGCTTTCAACATCGGCGGTGCTGTCTGTATCTATTGCCTGATGTAGATTGGGGTCAAACTTGCCGGATGCGTCAATCACGTCCACGCCCATTTTAGATAGAGTATCCAAAATGC
>CANQZB010000078.1 GCA_947628195.1 uncultured Clostridia bacterium
TTGTGGGCAAGCCTAATGTTGGCAAATCTACCCTACTTAGCGTTATAACAAACGCAAAGCCAAAAATTGCGGATTATGAATTTACAACCTTATCCCCCAACTTGGGCGTGGTTAAAATTTATGATGATAGTTTTGTTGTGGCAGACATTCCTGGCCTTATTGACGGTGCAAGTGAAGGCGCTGGGCTTGGGCACGAATTTCTTGCACATATTGAGCGCACCCGCTTGGTAGTTCATGTTATTGATGCAAGCGAATTTTATGGAAACGATATTGTTGAAGATTACAAAACAATAAATAAGGAATTAAAAAAGTATAACGAAAAACTTGCCAAACTTCCGCAAATTGTGGTGTTTACAAAGTTGGATTTAATTGAAAATATTGATGAAAAAATTGAAAAATTTAAGCACTCAATAAAGAAAAAGGTTCAAATTGTGCCAATAAGTTCAATCACGCGCAAAAATGTGGATGAATTGGTTAAAATTGTTTACGAAAAATTAAAAACACTGCCAAAGCCAGAGCCAATCCCTGTTGAATTGACCGACCTTGAAAAGAAGGATACAACCAGCGTTGAAATTGTGCAATTAGCACCAAATGTTTACGAACTTTCTGGCGGATATTTAAACAATTTACAGCGTGGCATTGTGTTTAATGATAGCCGTAGCCTCGCCTACTTCCAACTCCGCCTTGAAAAAGATGGCATAATGGACAAATTAAAGCAAGCTGGTGTACAGGATGGCGACACAGTTGTGTTTGGCAGCCTTCAATATGAAATTTATTTTTAGCAACATTGTTGCTTCCCCAATAAATGTCATTGCAAATTAACAATGATATAATGTCATTGCGAGGAGCGTAGCGACGTAGCAATCTCAACCTAAAATTTAAAAGGATTAATTATGATAACAAAAAGTGAAAGAATTAATTTAAGGAGCCTGGCTCAAACCCTAAAACCTATTGTTTGGGTGGGCAAAGATGGATTTAGTGAAACAGTTATTAAGCAAATTGAAGAAGAGCTTTTTAACCACGAACTAATTAAAATTTCCATGCAAGAAAGCACTACCCCGCCAACTGAATTTGAACTGACAGAAATGGCGGTTAAGTTAGGTGCAGAAGTAGTAACCACTATCGGCAGAAAAATTGTTTTATATAAACATAGCGAGAAAAAAGGCATTAAGCACGTTTTAGCTTAACACAAAAACAAAACTACTACTCTACTCGAGTGTAGTTTTTTATTTCATAATCGGTGGAAGTAATTTCTTTTTGCGGACTTTTTTCTTTAGGCTTAAACACATTAAAAAGGTTAGTTAACGCACCGCTGTTTGAAAGGCTTGAAATTAGGCTGGATATGTCAAAATTGGGCTTTTCTTCACCATTGTTATTATTTAGCATGCTTAAAATATTGCCAAGCCCGCCACTGTTGTTTTTCATTAGCCCTGATAAAAGCGGAAGCAAATTTTTTATATCAAACGGAAAAGGTTTTGGCGGTGGTGGGCATTTAGGTTTTGGCTTGGGAATGCAACTGCAGTTGCCTTTTTTAAAATCATTATTTATGTAAAAATTTGGCACTGTTTCATACGGCTCACTAAACACAACTTTCTTGGGCGGATGTTGGCAAAAACCCTGCTCGCATTTTTTATTTTTTTTGGGCGGTTCACAAACATTATATCCCCAATTTTGAATGTAGGCATTGGGGTCGCAAAAAAGCGCATCTGCCCTATCGTTAAATTCCATAGTTTTATATATGAAATTTTTTTGCGTTAGTTTACTATACGCTTTACAACACAAATTTAATTCAATTAACATAAATTAAATAAAATTCATAAATGTTATAGAGGTGATTATGCCAAGAGATTTTAAAAGTTTTGCTGAACAAAATAAAAAAGTGATTGATGAAAATAAGGATAAGGCCAGCGAGTATCAAGAGATTATTAACAAATATAAGGATATGGACCAAAACAGTTTAATGGCTAATCTTTTTCAAGAAGCAAATAGATTAAAGCGTGAAGGCAAATTGGACACTTCAACGCTTAACAATTTAAAACAAACTCTTTCACCATTTTTAAACGCTGAACAAAAAAATATGTTAGATGAATTGCTTATTGCCATTAACAACACATAGGCATCATTTCATATCAAAAAACAAAAAATTTTTGTTTTTGCTAAAAATTAAGCAAATTTTAGCAAAAATTTAGCAAAATTTTGTAGATTTTTTAAAATTTTATTTAAAAATATGAACAAAAACAAAGTTAGCCCCAATTTAATAAGCCAAGTTTCCATATTAAACAATTTAAAGCAAAATGTAATTATAATGGCAAACGATTTCAACAAAACCAAAAGTTTTTTAGATGCTTATAAATATAATTACACGCCATATCGTTTTGCTAATTGTTTTTGCGTTTCCACAGACTATGACGACATTAACATTTTGTCAAATCAAAATGAAATAAATTACATATATGAAAATGTGTTTGTAACTTGCGAAAAACATGAAAAACAAATGCTAAATTTAAACAAGTTAACCGAGAACAAATATCTTGGGCAGGGGCAAACAATTTGTTTTATTGATACCGGGATTTTCCCACATTTGGATTTTATTTTTCCTAAAAACCGAATTTTAAAATTTATAGATTTAATAAACAAGAACAACACCCCTTATGATGATAATGGGCACGGCACTTTTGTTGCGGGCACAGCTTGCGGATATGGCGTAATAGATAACAGTTTAAGTGGTTTTGCCCCACTTGCTAATATTATTTCAATAAAAGCTTTGGGCTCTAACGGCAATAGCGATTCCAACACAATTTTAGATGCTATGCAGTGGGTGTATGAAAATCATAAAGCATACAACATTAGTGTTGTGTGCATGAGTTTTGGCGCAGATGTAAATTTCAATTTAGATCCTCTTTCCCGCGGTGCTGAAAGTTTATGGAAGCGCGGAATAACCGTTGTGGCAGCAGCGGGAAACAGCGGGCCGAACAAAAACACAATAAAATCTCCCGGAAACAACCCATATATAATAACTGTGGGCGCCTTGGATTGTAGCAATATGGACATCGCAGAATTTTCTAGCCGAGGACCTACAATTTATGGTCATAAGCCCGACCTGCTTGCCCCGGCTGTTGACATAACTTCTTGTAACAATGCGGAAATTCCATATACAACAATGTCCGGCACAAGTGTTGCAACACCAATCGTGGCAGGGATTTGCGCCGATATAAAATCACGCTGGCCAAATATGACAAATGATGAAATTAAAAATTTTTTACTCTCGCATTGCGTTAAAATCACAGGAGATAAAGACAGTGAAGGCGCCGGCTATTTAAAATTTTAAATTAATAAAATTGATTTTTTTGTGTTAATATGCTAAACTTGTTTTATGATAAAGTTAGAGCATGTTAGCATTAAATACATTAAAGAGTATTATTCGCTTTATAACATCAATTTTGAAATTGATAAAAACACGGTTTTGCTGGGCGATGAAGCAAGTGGAAATAATTTTGTTTTGCGCATACTTGCAAAAATTGACAAACATTATGAAGGCAATGTTTTTATTGATAATGAGAATTTAAAAGAGATAAAAGATAAAGCCTTAAATCTTGCCTACATACCAAAACAAATTTATTTATTTAAAAATAAAAGCGTTTACAAAAATTTAATTTATCCACTAAAAATTAGAAAAATTGACACCAAAACAGCCAATAACGCCATATTAAACGCGTTAAAAAAATGCAATATTGAAAAATTTTTAATAGAAAACAATAAAAACTTAAATAAAAATGAAAATAAAATTAAAACTTTGCAAAAAATAAAAGTAAAAAATTTATACCCATCCATGCAAAAGATATTAATGCTTTTGCGCGCAATAATTAGGCAACCAAAATACATTTTGCTTGAAAATTTTTTTGAAAATTTAACAGAAAAATACACCGAAGTGGCAGAAAACATTATAAATTCTGCCAACTACATTACTTTTATTGCCAGTGAAAAAGATTTAAAATTTAAATGTTTTAACACATTCAATAAAATTGCATTCGATGCCGGCAGTATAATTCCCGCATCCAAAACACAGTAAAAAAATAGGGGTTTGCCCTATTTTTTATTGTTTTATTCAGCCTGCTTTGCAAGGAATGTCAATTTGTCATTTTTGCAATCAACTAAAAGTTGGTCGCCCGCCTTTACTTCGCCTTTTAGCATTTTGTCGGCAAGTTCGTCTTCAATTTTAGAGGTGATTAACCTTCTTAAAGGACGAGCGCCAAAATCTTCATTTGTACCATTTTTAACTAAATAGTTGAATGTTGCAGTTGTGAACTTTAATTCCACTCCGCTCTGCTTTAAATTTTTATTTAAGTCAGTTAACATCTTTTTAGCAATATCTTTTAAAACCGGCTGGCTTAATTTGTTAAACACAACAATGTTGTCTATTCTGTTAATCAATTCTGGCTTAAAGTATTTTTTAAGTTCATCTAACATCACGTTAGATTTATCATCGTTTGCTTTATCGCCAAAACCAAGGCTGACTGATGTTTTATTTAATTTATCGCTACCGATATTGGAAGTCATTATTATTATTGTGTTTTTAAAGCTTACCACTTTGCCATGGCTATCTGTTAATCTGCCATCATCTAAAATTTGAAGAAGCATATTAAACACTTCCGGATGCGCTTTTTCAATTTCATCAAATAGAACAACGCTATAAGGCTTTCTTCTTACCTGCTCGGTTAGTTGTCCGCCATCGTCAAAGC
>CANQZB010000079.1 GCA_947628195.1 uncultured Clostridia bacterium
CAATTAATTCCAAAACGTTGTGCGAGCACAATTCGAAGATATAAAAAACGGAGTTCTAAACTCCATTTTTTATGAACGTCTTGCATTTAAAATATAATCATATTCAGAGTGAAATTTGTCAGAAACAGGTTTTAAAATTGCCTTTTTTATAATTTTAAAATCCCTTTTATTTTCTCTGGCCTGTTTTAAACAAAATTTTGCGTACGCAAAAGTGTAAAATAGCACTTGTTTAAGATCTAAATTGTGATGTAGATTCACATATTTCGCATATTCAATAATATGGTCAGAATAGTCATTGTATAAAACTAAATCGCTTAGGGATATATCAGTATTTGTTTCTAAATTATAAGCATTTAATAAAACATTTAAAGTTATTGTGGACATTGCATATCGCATAAGCAAAAAATAATCTTTTATATCTACGGACGCTTTTGCAAACTCAAACATATTGAAAAATTCTTCTTTGGTAATATTATTGAGCGGATTACAATTAAATTCTTCAAAAACGGTGTCGTTATCCAACAAAAGATTAATATAATTATGCAATTCTTTATCTGTATAGTTCATTTCCATAACTGTAATATAACACAAAAATAAAATTTGTCAATATTTTTTAAAAAAATTTATTAAAACCCTTTACAAATTAATTTTATTGTGCTATACTTGTAAAGTAAATTGGCTTTACATTTAGCGTAAAGTTAAACAATAAAAGGAGAATTTATGGCAGTAAAAATTAGGTTAACCCGTTTGGGAGATAAAAAATCACCTTTCTATCGTGTGGTTGTTGCAGATGCCCGTGTTGCTAGAGATGGCAAATATATTGCTCAACTTGGCACATACAATCCGCTTAAAAACCCCGCTGAAATTAAAATAGATAAGGAATTGGCTCTTACTTGGTTAAAAAATGGTGCTCAACCAACCGAAACAACAAAATCTATTTTGCAAACCGTTGGCGTTTTGGAAGTTAAGGGCAATAGCACACCTAAAACCAATAATAAGAAAAAGAAAAAAGATTAGTTTAGGAGTAGTCTATGCAAGAGATGTTAGAGTATATTGTTAAAAACCTTGTGTCTGACCCCGATGCAGTTGAAATAGAGGTTAAAGATCAAGGCAAAGGCAAATATTTCAATGTTAAAGTTGCCAAAAAGGATTTAGGCAATGTTATTGGCAGAGGCGGAAACATTGCAAATGCAATTCGCACAGTTGTTAAATCTGTTGGCAACGGAAAGGAAAGGCTTGTAATTAAGTTCGATGAAAAATAACTTATTAGAAATAGGCAAAATTGTGCGCACTCACGGCATTAAAGGGGCGGTTAAAATAATTAGTTACCTTGATGGCGTGAATTTTTCTATATTCAAAAACATTTTTATTGGTGAAAAATTTGTGCCTGCCCAAATAACTAAATGCCAGCCCTTAAATAATGATGCGTACTCGATTGTCGTAGACATAATTCCAAATGTTGAAACGGCAGAAAAGTTTAAAAATAAGTCTGTTTTTGTTAATAGGGAAGATTATGCCGAACTTAAAGAAAAAGTTTATTTAAGCGATTTAATCAATAAACCCGTTCTTAACGAAAAGGGCGTGGAAATTGGCACAATGATTGACTTTGACGACTATGGCGCAAGCATTATATTAACAATTAGGTGTGGCGCGGTAGATTATCAAGTCCCTTTTGTTGATGAAATTATAGAATATAATGCCGACCTTGACGCATTTTTAATAAATCAGCAAAAATTTGAGGATGTTAGAGTATGAAAATAGATATTTTAACACTTTTCCCGGAAATGTTTGCGCCGATTAAAGAAAGCATTATTAAGCGCGCAGTAGAAAAGGGCAAAGTTAAAATTAACATTATTAATATTAGGGATTTTGCCACTCCGCCACATTATAAGTGCGATGATGAGCCTTTTGGCGGTGGTGCGGGCATGGTTATGATGTGTGAGCCACTATTTAAGGCAATAGAAAGTGTAAAAAAAACTGGCTCTCAAATTTTTTGCATGTCCCCACGTGGCAAGGTGTTTGACCAGCAAACGGCGGTCAAACTATCTAAAAAAAGGCATTTAATACTTATATGCGGGCATTATGAAGGCGTTGACCAGCGCGTGCTAGACTATTTTAACGTTCAAGAACTCTCAATTGGAGATTATGTGCTAACGGGTGGCGAACTGCCTGCAATGGTGGTGGCTGACACAATAATTAGGCTTATCCCAGATGTAATAACGGCCGAAAGCACGGTGGAAGAAAGTTTTTCTAATAATCTATTAGAATATAACCAATACACCCGCCCGGCAATCTTTAGGGGGATGAGTGTGCCAGAAGTGCTTTTAAATGGCAATCATAAAAAAATTAAAGAATATAGGGCAAATGAGTCACTAGAAATAACCAAACGCAACCGCCCAGATTTGTTAAAAAACAAAACTACTAAAAAATAGTAGTTTTTTATTTGAAAAAATAAAAATTTGTGCTATTATTAAATTATGATAAATTGGTTTCCGGGGCATATGAACAAAACATTAAAGCAAATGCAAAGCGATAGTAAACTTTGCGATTGTTTCATTTATGTTCTTGATGCGCGCTGTCCGCTAAGTTGCATTAATCCCGAATTTTTAAAAGTAGTTAAGGATAAACCTATAATTTATATTTTAAATAAGGCAGATTTAGTTACCGCAACTGACATTAACAACTTTAAAGCCTATTTTAACAAACTTGGGGCAGAATGTATTAGTTTAAACGCAACTGTTAGCGGAAATTCTAAAATTATAATTAGCACTATCAACAAAATATTTAAAGATAGACTAGCATCCAACAAAGAAAAAAATGTAAATTTTATAACGCGCGCTATGGTACTGGGTGTGCCGAACTCTGGCAAATCCACCATTGTGAATAACCTTTGCAATAAAGCAAGGGCAATAACTGGCAATAAGGCGGGGGTAACCCGAAGCAAGCAGTGGGTAAAGGTAACTGAAAATATTGAAATTATGGATACTCCTGGTGTGCTGCTCCCAAATTTTGACGATGAAGAAAAAGCATATAACCTTGCCATTGTTGGCTCGGTTAAAGATGAGGTTTTAAATCTTGTTGAAGTGGCTTATAAACTTATTGATAGATTAGATAAAAGTATTTTAACATCTAATTATGGCGTAGATATTGACAATAATACACAAAACAATGTTGTGTTAGAAAAAATTGGCAAAAAGCGTGGTTGTGTAATAAGGGGTGGCGAAATTGATTTGGAACGGGCTTCAAAACTGCTTTTAACAGATTTCCGCGCCGGCAAAATTGGCAAAATTTGTTTAGAAAAAATTTAATTTAAAAATTGCCAAATTAAATAAATTACATTAAAATATTAAAGGTAAAAATGATAAACACAAAAGCAATTTTTGATTACGATAAATCATTAATGGGTAAGGATATACAATTGATAGCTGGCATAGATGAAGTTGGGCGTGGCCCACTTGCCGGCCCGGTTGTTACTGCGTGCGTAATTATGAATTATGATGAAATGATTGATGGTGTGTTTGACAGCAAGCAAGTAACAAAAAAGAATAGGGAATTTTTGTACGACCAAATTTTAGCGCACGCAAAGGCTGTTTCAATAAGTATGCGAGATAATGTTAGAATTGATGAAATTAACATTTTGCAAGCTACAATAGAGAGCATGAAAGAAGGTTACAATAATCTTGTTATAAAGCCAGATTTACTTTTAATTGATGCTGTTAAACTAAATGTTTGCAAAAATGAAAAATCCATTATAAAAGGCGATGCAACAAGTTACGCCATTGCTTGCGCATCCATTGTTGCAAAGGTGTATAGGGATAGATTAATGGCGGACCTTGCCAAAACTTACCCAAATTATGATTTTGAAAACAATGTTGGCTACGGCACTAAAAAGCATTATGAAGCAATTAAAAAATATGGCATAACGCCAATCCACCGCCTATCATTTTTAAAGAAATTTAACGAAGAACAAGCAGGCTAATGTCATTGCGAAAGATTTTGACCATCAAAATCTTGTGGCAATCTCAAAATAAAAGGATAAATTATGGAGCATTTATTATATGGCAAGAAAAATGAAGCTCTTGCCACAAGTTATTTAAAAAAGAAGGGTTACACAATAATTGAAAACAATTATAAAAACAAAATTGGGGAAATAGATATTATTGCCAAATACAATAACACTATTGTTTTTGTGGAAGTAAAGGGCAGAATGTCCCGCAAGTTTGGCGACCCTCTGGAAGCAATAGACTATCGAAAACAAAACAAAATCCGCATGGTGGCAACAATGTATCTTAAAACAAAAGGCTTGTTGGAAGCACCTTGCCGTTTTGATGCCATTTCTGTGCTTGGCGATACTGACGCCGAAATCCGCCACATAGAAAACGCTTTTTAAAATTAATAACTAAATTTTTACAAAAATTTTAAAAAAACACTTGCAAATATAAAAAAAATGTGTTATTATACACAAGTTGATTATTGGCGGTCCGCTGTGTTCCAATCATAAGAACGTCAAATTAGGAGGTAGAAATGACTATTATCGACCAAATCGAGAAAGAGCAAGTTAGAACAGACATTACTCCTTTCAATATTGGAGACACTGTGCGTGTTATGTACAAAGTGAAGGAAGGAGATAAAGAGCGTGTTCAAGCCTACGAAGGCGTTGTAATTGCAAAAAAAGGCTCTGGAGTAAGAGAAAACTTTACAGTTAGG
>CANQZB010000080.1 GCA_947628195.1 uncultured Clostridia bacterium
TGTAACCCACGCAATATTTGCTATCGTGCTGAACGGGAAACGGTTGAATGTGCAAATCGCCGATGTCAAAATCGCTATCAAAAAAATTAAACAAATGCCTAACCGCAGATAACTGATGAAACAAAATTTCACTTATGTACGTATGTGCATAAATTGGAATATTGAAAGCGCGCGCATACTGCGCCACCCCTTTTATGTGGTCAGCATGCTCATGCGTTATTAAAATTGCGTTGATGCTGTCCGGCGCAACGCCCAAATCATTAAGGGCATCTAAAACATAGGCAAGGGGCTTGCCAACATCAATCAAAATTTTTGCCTTGCCAGATTCAATAAATGTGCAATTTCCACTGCTTCCACTTGCCAAATTACATATGCGCATATGTGCATTTTACCGCATTTAAAAAAATTTTGCAATGATTTTGCAAAATTTTTATTTTTCAATATTTGTAAATTTATTTGTTTGCGCTAGCCTTGCCTCCTGCCTTTTTGCTGGAAGTTTTTTTGGCCACCGTGCCAGTTTTTGCGCTGTTTTCCCCAGTTTTTGCGGAAGTTTTAGATTTTGCGCTTGTAGAAACTTTTGTTAAAGGTTTTTTAGAAGCGCCAGTTGAAGTTTTTACAGAAGGTTTCGCATTAGCTTTTGTTGAATTTGCGGAAGGTTTTTCCGCAGTTTTTGCAGTTGCGCCAGTTGAAGTGTTTGTTGAAGTTCTTGCAGTTTTGTTAGGCTTTTCTGCCAAAGGCTTACCAGCCTCTTTGCTTTTAACGTTTTGCTCGCCTTCCTTGTCCTTTTCTTGCCTTAATGCCTCATTGGTTTTGTGCACCTCTTTTAAAAGGCGTTTATATCGTTTTTCTTCTTCCTCAATTTTCTTTTTCTCTTCCTGATAAAATTTAGCAATTTTTGCAGGCTGAACATTATCCTTAAACATCTGCTCACACTGTCTGTTAACATCTCTTAACTTTTGCATAGGCTTAATAATAAGGTCTTTTCTTAAATAATATTTTCTAATTGCTTCTGGCCTATCATTGGTTTTCCACAACAAATTAATGTATTCCAATTTTTGTTCGTCTTCTGCCTGAGCAAGCACCTTGTATTTCGCCTCTTTGCCCATTTTGTAGCCAATTTCGTTTTTCACGCAAATTGGGTCGGTAAGTTTGCGCTTTTCCTCAATAACGTCATTTTCAAGCATGGCGCACTGCACATTGCGCAAAGCACGCATAATAAGTGAATATATCAGCGCCAACATTGGAATAAGCAAAATAATAAACACGCCAATAGGTGAAGAAACAGCATTTAACCCCACCGAAACCGCATTTGCCAAATTGCTATCATCAAAAATGCCAACAACCAAATTTTCATCCACCAGCCAAACGTCAGTAACCGTTTCGCCATCTGCATAAGTGTTTGAAGAGCCGTAAGTGGTAAAATATCTGTGTCCAGCGTCATCCTCCCACACTGCACGAATGTGGTGGAACACCAAAAGGTCATCGTTCTTTGCGGACTCCCTAATTCTTTCACTCTGCACGCCAAAAAACCCTGCAAAACTCAACTCGTACTTCGTGCTACCAATTTCATCCACCGGCTTTAAGGTCAATTGCCCGCCAGTTGTTTCACTTTCATAATGCGAATAATCCACATAAAACGCAATAATGTCATCAGGTTTAAGCGTTTTTGTATCCACCGAATGCACAATAACGTTGCGCCCAATGTTAAACCCGCTGTTTATCATACTGCCCGAACTAACTCGCATGCAAAAATACCCTGCCACAGAAGGTGGCATATTGTTAAGCTTGCTGTAAACCGTGCTAAAACAAAATATAATTGCAAAGCCAAACACAAGCGTGCTTAAAACGTTAACAATAACGCCAACAACACGCTCAAAAGGTGTCTTTTTCCTTAAAAGGGCTTCGTTAACCTTGCGCTTTTTGGTGTACTTGCCTTTAAGCTTATCCGCAAACTTGTTCAGCGCCCTCGTAACGCTGTCGTCCTCCACCACTTTAACTTTAACTACATTGCTCATATCTCACCTTAATAAATGATAATTGTGAAATCAATCCTGCCTTCCAATTGGGCATCTTGCCCTGTATCCTTAACACGCAAAATAACCGAAACGGAAAAATCTTCAACCATGGAAATCTCAATTCTGTTATTCTCCACCGGCTGTGCAGTAGATTCATCTGTGCCAGTGTAATAAAGTATTTCAAAGTTTTCCATAATAGACATATCAAAATTAATCATATAAGAATACTTAATATCGGTTAAATTGTCTATGCCGTAATCCACTCTTAAATAATATCCGCGCTCCAACTTAACCGTGCCCATGTCAATGTTCCACTTATAATCCATCTCTTCACCACGGATATATGTGTATTCACGCGAAATAATAAGCCTATCCTCCGTTTCCGGCACGCCATCTGCCCGGTAGCCACTAACAAGCACTTTTAAAGCCTCTTGAGGCGGTTTCCTTCTGCTGGTTACTAAAAAGTATGCCAACACACTAGATGCAATTATAACAAACAAAAGCAAAAGTAACAACAAAAGAAGCCAAGCCCATTTTTTGCGCTTGCGCCTTTTTGCATCATCATCCAAAACTTTGCCAATTTTTTCTGCATTCTTCTCAACCAGTTGCTCGTTCTTGGTCTTAATCTCTCTGGCTTCCTTTACATCCTCCGCATTGGCAGTTTTGGGTGTGCCACGCTTTTTCTTCTCTTTTTCTTTCTCTGCCATATTTTTCCCCTTAAATGTATTTTACATAATTTTTAAAAAAATTAAAAATATTTTAAACATACTTTTAAAACATTTTTAAAAATTCTGCCATTTTTGCACAATAAAAATAAAAAAACCCAATTTAATTGGGTTTTTGCTCTATTCTGCTTGCCCTACCAAATTCCATTCAAAATCGCCAGAGAACTCGGCAGATACATCCAAATTGGATATTTCAATTTTAATGTAAACATAACGCGTGGTTGGGGTTAAATCTCCATCCCCAGTTGCAGCACCAACATTTGCGGTTACAACTGTTGTTTTAGTGCTTGTTTCACCAATGGCAAATGTTTTGTTAATTGTGCCATATTGCTCTTTATTTAACTTGCTGGCAGAATCTAAATATGTTACTGTAAAGCCTTTATCCTTAATGCCAGTGTCTGTGTAACTTAAGGTTGCTTGATATGGGTTGGCAATTTTGTTTGTAAACTCATATTCAAACACAATAAACCTGTTAACATCGCTTAAAGGAATAGCATCACTGCTAACTGGCTTTAATGTGTCTGATGTGGCAGGATCCTCTACATCAAATGTAAGTTCCTCTGTTTCACCATCACCATTTTTAAACATCTTGGTTTGTGCTTCCCCTATGTAATAACATGCTTTTGCGGAGCCAGAAACCTGTGTGGAAGAATATGTTACCCTAATTGATGTGGAAAATGTGTGAGCGCTGGCAGCAACAACTGCAACAACAACTGCAACTGCAATAATTGCAACAATACACACCGTGGTAACTGAAATTATAATTTTGTTTTTTGTACTCATAACCTCTCCTTAATAATAAGTTATAGATATAATACCTAAAATGGAAAGTGTTGTCAAGTAGTTTTTTAAAATTTTAAAAAAAATTATACCCGCCAGCCGAGGTATAATTTAAAATGAATTTTTTATTTAATTAAATAAAATTTTTAACTTTTAATAATGATTGTTTATCGAATAATTAAACGTTTGTTAAAGTCCATTTGAATGCGCCAGCAAATGAAGCATCAAGTGTATCATCTTCGATTGCAACTAATACATAAGCATATTTAGTCCCAGAAGCTGGAACAGTAAAGCTAGCATCAATCAATGTACCTTCACCACTAGTTTCATCTGTAATATCTTCAGTCCATTGTTTTTCTTCAACACCAAGTTGGTTACCAGTTTTATTTACAGTAACTGTAATATTTTCTAATGCAGTTTTTGTAAAGTCTAATTTTGCTGTGTAAGCGTGTTTAGAACTTCCATTTGTGAAAATGAATTCAAACACAACAAATTGTTGAGCTCTAGTAATTTCGAATGCGCTAGGAGCTTGTAAAGATTTTTCAAGATCGGAATTTTCATTACCAACGAAACTAACATCGCCAGTGAAAGGTTTTGCTTGTTCCTCAGTACCAACATATGCGTTTGCCTTAACTGTGCCAATGACATCAACTGCTTTATATGTTACGCTGACATTGGATGAAACTGTTTGAGTTGCATTAGCGAAAACTGCTACGATGGCTACAACTGCTACAACGGCAACAAGGCATAGTGTGCTAACTGAAATTATAATTTTATTTCTTGTAGACATAATATAAATTTCTCCTTATTAAAATAACAATCCCATAGAGCAACCGTGCTGGACATCGATTACTCCCTAACCCTACCTAACGTTTTTTAAGAACGCTACAAACTTTTTGCCTAGACATTTAGTCTGGCAATAGATTACAACATTAGTTTGGGCTTTGTCAAGCAGTTTTAGACAAAATTTACAATTTTTTTTAAAAAATTTTTATTTTTGCGGGAAATGACGGCACTTGTGGGGGTGTTATTGCCGAGAGGGGAGGAATGTTAGCACGAGAGTGTGAAAAAGAGGGGTGTTTCCGCCACTTTAGTGGCGGGCAACGGCATTTATGCCGTCGATGCCCGCTTTTGCGGGCAAACACCCC
>CANQZB010000081.1 GCA_947628195.1 uncultured Clostridia bacterium
CATTGGGCAACCGCGGTGCTAAAAAAAGCACTCCTTTTGTGGCTCAACAAGTTGTGGAAGCAGTTTTAAAAAATGTTTCCAATTTTGGCATAACCAAAGTTGGCATTTTGGTTAAAGGTGCAAGTGGCAGTAGGGAAGCGGCAATTCGTGCGGTTGGAAATTCCGGCTTGCAAGTTTTGTACATTAAAGATGTATCCCCAATTGCCCACAATGGTTGCAGACCACCTAAAAGAAGAAGGTTATAGGAGGAATTTATGGCAAGAATTATGGATCCAGATTGTAAACAATGCCGTAGGGAAGGTTGCAGGCTTTTCTTAAAAGGTGAAAGATGTTTAACAAAATGCTCTTTTGATAAACGCCCTACTATTCCTGGTGTTCACGCAACAGGCAGGAAGAAAGTTAGCGAATATGGCATTCAGTTAAGGGAAAAACAAAAAGTTCGCAGAGCTTACGGTATATTGGAAAAACAATTTAGAAATTATTATGAAAAAGCCACAAGAAGCAAAGAAAGCACCGGTTGGGCAATGTTAAAAATGCTTGAATTAAGGCTAGATAACGTTGTTTATCGTATGCAAATTGGCGCTTCTAGAACTGAGGCTAGGCAAATAGTTACTCACGGCCACATCACAGTTAATGGCAAAAAAGTTAATATCCCTTCTTATCAAGTTAAAGTTGGCGATGTTATTGCAGTTAAGGAAGGCAAGCAAAATTTGGAAATGTTTGCATCCCTTAAAGAACGCAAAGCAGTTACACCAAAATGGCTTGAATTTAATAGCGAAAGTTTAACAGGTAAAGTGCTTGCACTTCCTGAAAGAGAAGATATTGACTTAAATATCCAAGAACACTTGATTGTAGAATATTATTCAAGATAATAGGAGATAGAATTTATGATGGAAATTGAAAAACCAAAAATACAGTTGGAAGAACTTGAAAAGGGTGCTCACGCAATTATTACAGTGGAACCACTTGAAAAAGGCTTTGGCATAACTATTGGCAATATGTTAAGAAGAACATTGTTAAGTTCTTTGCCGGGCGCGGCGATTGTTGGTGTAAAAATTAAAAATGTTTTACACGAGTTTTCAACAATTAAAGGCGTTACAGAAGATGTGCCAGACATTATCCTTAATTTAAAAGCAATCGCCGTTAAAACAGAAAACACAAATATAGATTTTCACGGCACTCTAACCCTTAAAAAGAAAGGTTCTGCAGTTTTGTACGCTAAAGATATTAAGTGCGGAGATGGCATTACCATTATGAACCCAGATCAATACATTTGCACTTTGGACGATGATGCCGATTTAGATATAACTATGTATGTTGGCAGAGGCAGGGGATATGTTCCTGCAAGTTTAAACAAAAGCTTTTCAGACGAAGTGGACTTTATTGCTATTGATTCATTATTCACTCCTGTTAAAAGAGTTAATTTTGAAGTTCAATCAAGCCGTGTTGGCAGAAGTTTGGATTATGATAAACTCGTTTTGGATATTCAAACCCGTGGCACAGTTAGCGCAAAAGAGGTTGTTGCTTTAAGTGCCAAACTTTTAAATGATTATGCTACTATGTTTGTGGATTTAGTTGAAGGTATGGACGGTATGAACATACTAGTAGCTAGAAAGGAAGACGAAAGAACAAAACTTTTCGAAAAACCTATTGAGGAAATGGAACTTAGTGTTCGTAGTTATAACTGCTTAAAACGCGCCGGCATCGATACAGTTGGCGACCTTGCTAAAAAGAGCCGTGCTGAAATGATGAAAGTGCGCAACATGGGTGCTAAATCTATGGAAGAAGTTATTAAAAAACTTGAAGACTATGGCCTAACCCTTGAAGGAAACGATTATTAAAATAAGGAGAAATTAAGATGAAACCTAAAAAGCTAGGACGCCCTACCGAAGAAAGATTATCAATTATGCGTAATCAGGCAACTGATTTGCTTTGGCGCGGTAAAATAGAAACAACATTGGCAAGAGCAAAATCTTTACAAAGTTACACCGAAAAACTTTTAACCCTTGCAATCAATTCTTATGAAGATGTTGTTACTGTTACTAAAACCTCTTTGAATAAGAAGGGCGAAAAAGTTAGCCGTGAAGTTATGAATGATGGCCCTAAAAAACTTGCTGCACGCAGAAAAATTATGGCCAAAACTTACACCGTTAAGGAAGAGCGCAAACCAGGTGAAAAGAAGGCAGATTATCTTGCTCGTATTGACAATATTAAGCACCCACTTTTGGAAAAAATCTTTAACGTTTATGCACCTAAATATGCGGAACGCGCTAAAGAATTAGGCCAAAAAGGTGGTTATACTCGCATTCTTAAAACTGGCACACGCAAAGGTGATAACGCCCCAATGGCTATTATTGAATTAATTTAATGGACAAATTGTTGTCCATTTTTTATTTATAAAAAAATAATTTTATTTAAAAAATTTAATTAAAAAAAGAAAAAATAACTAAAAAATAGTTATTTTTTTTAATTTTTTGCTAATTTTTTTAAATATTTAAAAAATTTATTTATGTTATTTTTATATTTATGAAAACCAAAAAAATAAATTTTAATTTTATTTTAAAATATTTTGCTTTATTTTTTCTTTTTCTTGTGCTTGCAAATGCCAAGTTTAGCAATTTAAGCCCGTTTGTTTATGCGCTTTTTTTCGCTTGTATTTATGTAGGGCTAGATGAAAAATTAACCGCTATTTTTACTGTTGTTAGTGCGGTGCTTGTAAATTTAACATTAGAAACATTTTTTACGGCTTTAACAGTTGTTGGGGTGGGTTTAGTAATTTTTTATATTCACAAATTAATTAAAAGAAAAATTCATTTAATTACCATTTTTTTAGGCTTTATTTTAGCTTTAATTACATATTTTTATTATAATTTAAATAATTTTCAACATATTTTATATTTTATTTTGCTTGGAATTATTTGTTTATATATTTTTATTGTTGTAAATCAAGTGATGTGTTTAAGAAAAAATTGTTTTAAATTGACCCTTGATGAAAGTATATGTTTTTTGTTTTTTATTGCATTGATTGGTTTAGGCTTGGCACCTATAAATTTATTTAATTTTTCAATTTACAGATTTATTTTAATGCTTGCAATTTTTATATTTATTTCCATCGGCAATCCAACGCTTACATTTGCAGTAACATTGTCTTTTAGTTTTGGCGTGGGGCTGTTTCAAATGAGCCTTCTGCCCGTAGCTGAATTTGCAATATTGGCACTTATGGCGGGAACATTTAGTATGCCACACAAGGTAAAAATTGTTATTGTTACAATTTTAATGGACACGGTTATCCGCTATTTATTCTTTTTGCAAACGATTGAATTGTTGTTTGATTTAGCACCAATTGTGTTGGCATCTTTAATATTTTTAATTTTGCCTAATAAAATTTTAAATAATTTAAGTGATATTGTTTATGTTAAAAAAACCGAAATGAGTTCGCGCAATCTAATTAACATAACGCGAAAAAACATAAGAAAAAGGTTAAGCGAGTTGAGCAATGTGTTTTTGGATATGAAACAACTTCATTTAAACATGGTTAAACGCGAGCTAAACAAGGAAGAACTTATTGCCATGCTTACGCGCGAAATAACTTCAACGTGTTGCCGAGATTGCCTAGATAAAAACAAATGCACGCGCAGTTTGGGGTTGGAAAGCAAATCTAATCTTGAACTGCTTGTTGAAATTGCTGTAACAAAAGGCAAAATTACGTTGTTAGATATACCTTCAGGGCTAACGAACAGATGCGCCAAACTAAATCATTTAATAAGTTTAATTAATCGCTTGTGCGCGGAATATAGGCAGTATCGCTCTATGATGGCAGATGTAAACAATGTTAAAATTTTGCTTGCCGACCAAATGGGCGCGGTATCCAATTTGCTTTTAAATATAGGGGATGAAATAAACAGCAATGTTACCTTTGATATGGCGCGTGAAAACAAAATTATTTCCCGCTTAATCAGCTTAAATGTGGAGTGCAAAGAGGTGCTTTTATATAACGAAAAAAACAGCGACATTTCCGCCGTGCTGGTTGTTAAAGCCAACGATTCGTTTAACCCCGTTGTGGAAAAGGCGGTGTCCGAAATTTTAAAATGCCAAATGCAAATAACCAATTTAACGCCAACTGAAAATGGAGATTTTAACTCCTTAACCCTGCACATGCGAAGCAAATACGATTGCGTTTTTGGGCTTGCAAGTTGTAACAAGGCTGGCAACGATGAGAGTGGCGACTGCCACAGCATAATTCGCTTGGGCAGAAACAAATTTTTGCTTGCTTTGTGTGATGGCATGGGTGCGGGAAAATCTGCCCACAACATGAGTGCAATGACGCTTGGGCTTATTGAAAATTTTTATAAAGTTGGCTTCGATAACGATATAATTTTGGAAAGTGTTAACAAACTTATGGCTGTAAACAATCAGGAAAGTTATTCCACGCTTGATGTCTGCCTAATTGACCTAGATAAAGAAATTGCGGATTTCATAAAGGTTGGGTCGCCTTTCGGCTTTATTAAACGCGATTCGGGCGTGGAAACAGTGGAAGGCGGTGCGCTTCCAATAGGTGCGCTGGATAACATAACGCCCGCAGTGCACAAAACCACTGTTAGCACAAAGGATATGA
>CANQZB010000082.1 GCA_947628195.1 uncultured Clostridia bacterium
TATTCCTGCTCCAAAAGGAGATGTCAATGCACCTCTTAAAGCACTTATCTTTGACAGCTACTACGACCAGTACAAGGGGGTTATTGTTTATGTAAGAATTGTAAGCGGTACACTCAAAGCAGGTGACATGATAAGATTTATGGCAACTGGTGCAGAGTTTCAAACGGTTGAAGTTGGCTATATGGGAGCAAAGGACGTTATACCGACCAAATGCCTTATGGCAGGCGAGGTCGGCTACATAGCTGCATCTATTAAGAATATCGGCGACACACAGGTTGGCGACACCGTGACAACGGTTGAAAATCCATGTGACAAGCCCCTTGACGGCTACAAGAAAGTGAACCCTATGGTTTATTCGGGAATTTATCCTGCGGACGGTGCTAAATATTCTGATTTGCGTGAGGCACTGGACAAGTTGCTTTTGAATGACGCATCACTTAGTTTTGAACCCGAAACTTCAGCGGCTTTAGGTTTTGGCTTTAGATGTGGTTTTCTTGGACTTCTCCACATGGAAATAATTCAAGAAAGACTTGAGAGGGAATATAATCTTGATTTGATTACAACCGCTCCATCAGTTATCTATAAAGTAAATTTGACAGACGGTTCAACCGTTATGATTGACAATCCCTGCAACTATCCCGACCCTGCAACCATTGCAAGTGCGGAAGAACCGGTAGTAAATGCACATATTTATGCTCCCTCTGATTTTGTTGGAAATATAATGGAACTTTGCCAAAACCGCCGTGGAACATTTAAAGACATGAAATATATTGACGAAACAAGGGTGGATATACACTATGAACTGCCACTTAATGAAATAGTTTATGATTTCTTTGATGCTTTAAAATCCAAAACAAAGGGTTATGCTTCCTTTGATTATGAACTTAAAGGATACGTTCAAAGCAAGCTTGTAAAACTGGATATTCTGCTTAATGGCGAAATTGTGGACGCACTTTCATTTATTGTTCATGCAGATAGTGCATATACAAGAGGAAGAAAGATTGTGGAACGTCTTAAGGAAAATATTCCAAGACAGCTTTTTGAAGTGCCGGTGCAGGCGGCAATTGGCGGAAAGATTATTGCAAGAGAAACTATTAAAGCTATGCGTAAAGATGTGCTTGCAAAGTGTTATGGTGGCGATGTTACCAGAAAGCGCAAATTGTTAGAAAAGCAAAAAGAAGGCAAAAAGCGCATGCGCAGGTTAGGAAGCGTAGATTTGCCTAGTGAAGCCTTTGTTAGCATATTAAAGTTAGATGACTAACAGTGTGGCTAAAATAAAATATAGAAATGTCATTACAAGGCATTTTAACTGTCAAAATTTTTTAGTGTTCCCAAATTACAATGGAAAAATTAGGTTTATATGTTCATATCCCATTTTGCAGTAAAAAGTGCGATTATTGCGATTTTACTTCTTTTTGTTTGGGCAAAACTGAACAAAACCGCTATTTAAAAGCACTTTTAAGCGAAATAGACCTTGTAAAGAATGATTTCAAGGATAAAGTTTTTGATACAATTTTTATAGGTGGCGGAACACCTAGCGTTGTGTATGACGGATTTATTAAGGAACTTTCTAAAAAAATCTTTTCAAGTTTTAATGTATCTAAAAATTACGAATTTACTATCGAGGTAAACCCTAACAGTTTTAACGAACAAAAATGTGAAGAATATATAAACTCTGGCGTTAATAGAATTAGTGTAGGCGTGCAAAATTTAAACGAAAAAGTGGTTAACGGGGTAGGTAGGCTTCAATCCAAAGCCAATGTAATTAACACTTTTAAAATTCTAAATAAAAGTAAATTAAAAAATATAAGTGCAGATGTAATGTTGGGTCTGCCGGAAGAAAGTCAAACAACAATCACAAACACAATAAAATTCTTAATAGAATATAAGGTTAAACACATTTCCGCTTACACTTTGCAGTTAGAAGAAGGCACTCCGCTTGCCAAATTGGTTGAATTGGGCAAAAAAACAATCCCAGATGACGATAAGGTGGTTAAACAATATCGCGCCGTTAATAAACTTTTAACTCAGGCTGGTTATGTTAGATATGAAATTTCTAATTATGCAAAACCCGGCTATGAATGTAAACACAATCAAAAATATTGGTTTAATAGCGGTTATTTGGGCTTGGGCGCTTCCTCGCATAGTTATTTTGGCAGTGAAAGGCTTTGGCATACAAAGAATTTAAATAAATATATAGCCGATATGCAAAAATCCAATTTGAATTATGAAAAAGAGGTTTTAACTCGGCAGGAAAAGCGAACAGAGCGCATTATGTTAAGTTTGCGCACCAATAAAGGTTTAAATTTGGCAAGTTTTAAAAAAGAATTTAATGAAGATTTGCTAATTTCCAAACAAAAAGAAATAAATTTATTGCAAAAACGGAATATGATAGATATAAAAAATGGCAGATTAAAGATAAATGAAAAATTCTTTTCAGTTTCAAACGCCATAATTTTGGAATTAGTTTAAATTCTTTAAATTTTTGTTAAAAATAATTGACAATTTTATTTAAATGCCTTAATATAAAAGGACCAATTTTCGACACAGGAGTAATTAATGGATAATATAGATAAACACATTGCAGAAGCTACTTTAAGTAAATGGCTCTGTTTAGGATATAAAAATTATTTTAATTTGGATAATTATGAAAGTCTAAAGGATTTTTGCTTTGACATTATAGTTCATTATGACGCACCTTTAACAATAATTCCAGATGCTTTTATAAAAGATATGGAATTTTTAAAGGAATTAATAAAAAAAGCGCCAAATAAAATAAATGATTTGTACGATAATTTTTATTTTGCATATCAAAATTTTATAGATTATGTGGAAAATCCTCAAAAGTTATTAAGCCGAATAAGCAAATATGGCAAGTTAAATCCAATAATTAAAGGAGATTTGCAAACTTTAATTTGCGTAAAAGAAACATTTAGTTGTTAATATTTAGTAGTTGACAAATTTAAAAATAAATGCTATGTTTATAATATGAAGTTCAAATTAAACTTATAGCATTGGGCTTTAAGTTTGATGAACCGCTTAATGTTGGGCAATAATATACAAATTTTAATTAAATTGTTTAAAGATGGGCTTTAAAGCCCTTCTTTTTAATGCTAAAAGGGCGGAAATTTAAAGCCTAAAACAAATTCTTACAAAAAAATTTAAAAAAATTTTAAAAATTTTGACAATTTTGCTTGACATTTGTTAGCAGTACGCATAAAATATAGTTAGCAATCATAGAATAAGAGTGCTAGCAATTAAAAGCCTCAATTCGCAAAATTGCTAAATATAAAGATAAAAGTCGAATTATCTTATTAAAACAACATTAAGAGTGAAAAATGGTTAATGAAAAGAACAAGCGTAAGCATGAAATTGTGTTAAAAGCGGTGGATGATTATATAAGAACTGCCCAACCCATCACCAGCGGGGCGTTAAATGTTCATTTTAAGGACATTAGTTCGGCAACCTTGCGTAACGAACTAAATGCACTAGAAAGTATGGGCTATTTCAGGCAGTTGCACACGTCCGGTGGGCGAGTTCCAACCGCGCTTGCTTATAAAGAATATGTTGCAAATATATTAGATAATAATAAATTAAACTATAACAAAGTTAAAAACGTTGTGTCGGACTATGAAAATCGTTCAGTTAGTTTAATAAGCACATTATCAAGCCTAGCAAAACGATTAAGTCGTGCAACCAATTGTCCGGCCGTTTTAGTTCAGCACGGGCTACAAAATCTAATAATAGAAAACATTCAAATCATTCCATTAATTAACAAGGATGCACTTCTGCTTGTGGAAACGAACGCGGGCATTATTGACGATAATATGAGCCTAGACCCCAATATTGACCGCGCCACATGCCTAGAAGCCAGCAAATATTTAAGCACGCAATTTAAGGGCAAAACCATAGAGTTTATGATAGATAACATCAACTCATTATGCTTAAAGGCCGGTGCCCAAATTGCCGAATTTAAAGAACTGATAGATAGTGTTGCTCAAGTGCTTATGGCAGTTACCAAAACAAGATGCGACATTTCCAACGTTAACCCTACAAAACTTTTAGATGGCAAAACCGCAAGCGAAATAGACGAAACCAAAGATGTGTTTGAATTTTTACAAGATGCAGATAAAATTATAGATGCAGTTAAGGAAAACACCGAAAATGTCAACTATCAAGTTGGCGGAGAGGAAAGTTCGCTTAAAGACGGAATGATGTTAAGTGCACCTATTGTAATAAATGGCGTGCCAATAGCCAGCCTTGCACTTGTGGGGCCAAAACGAATAGATTATGCCAACATTGCAGCTGCACTTAAATTTATTGTTGGGCAAATAGACTTAAAAGGAGATGAACAGTGAAACATAAACACGAAGATGAGCAAAAATTAGAAGAAGAACAAGCGTGTGAGAACTGCAATTCTGAGGACAGTTGCGCTTGTGAGGACAGTTGCGCATGCGAAAATCAGCAAGATTGCACCGAAGACTGCAGATCTGCCGAAAATGTGGATGAAGAGCCAATCCCACCGCCACAAGACGAATGTGCATGTGGTTGCGGTGAGCCAAATTATTTAAATGACCTTTTGCGTTTGCAGGCCGAGTTTGATAACTACCGCAAG
>CANQZB010000083.1 GCA_947628195.1 uncultured Clostridia bacterium
TTCAAAGGCCGTTTTAAACACCACAATAAAGTTTTTGTTTAGCATTTCATTGGCAACGCATTGAAGCAAAAAAGTTTTGCCAGAGCCTGCCCCGCCAATTATGTTAAAATTAAGTTTGGTGGTGTGCGGATATTTATCGCACCAAGATTTTACAATTTCGTATGCTTTTTTATCGTTATCGGTTAGCGAAGAAGTGTCGCTATCAGCAAAACATTTAAATTCTGTTTGGCTTGAATTTGCTAGCGAAATTTTTTTGTTCAATTCATTTAAAAGGCAAGAACAAATTTTGCCGTTGTAAACGCCAGTATCGTTGCATTTGGTGCATTCATATTTTGGCAAAAGCCTGCTTCTATCCACATTGTGCAGGGTTAAATATGAATCAATTTTACTGCTTAAATCTTTAACTTCGTTAACTAAATTTTGGCTTTCGTTTTCAAAATTAAAACGCGTAAGTTCTATTTGCTTTTTTGTGTATTTTGTGTAAAGGTCGTTAAATTCTTCGTCCTTTTTAAGTTCGTTAATAAAATCTTCACACTGCTGTTGTGCGTTAATGCGTTTTAGCATAAAGTTTTGTTTTATATCTGCAATAAGTTTGCGTCTATCCACCTTACACCTCCACTTCATCAAGATTTGTCATCAGGCTTTTAATTTGCTCTTTTGTGTAATTGTTATGTATAAAGCCGGAGTTATCATCTACCTTAACTTGCTTAACTTTATCTATTGTTCTAACGCCTTCGCTGTTCCAATTAGATAATATTTTGTTTAAATATGCGATTGCGTTGGCTTTATCCTTGCTTAAACTTGCGCCATATAAAATTACATCTTGGCTAAAGCCCCATTCGTTAGCCCAAATGTTATAAAACTTCCTATCGGTGTTGTTCGCTGTGCGCTGTAAGTTAAGTTCTTTTAACACTTCGTTAATAAGCCCATCCACAGAAAGATTATCTGCTAAATATTTTTGGTATCCGCCCATGCTGGTTATGCCCATGCGGAACATTTTATTAACAATGCCGTTAAAGGCTTCAAGCGTTTTAACAGTTGTGCCGTGGCAATCGTTCGCCATTGCTTTAAGCGTTTCCGCATCAAAGCCCATGTTAACCCAGTTAACCACATACTTTTCTATTTCGTTTGTTAAATCATCATAATAAAGCCCCAACTGCTGATTAACTGTTTTGGCAAGCGAAAACATATTGTCTTTTTCACTTTCGTAGTTTTCTATTTCTTTAACGGACATCAACTTCATTTGATAGTATTTTGTTAAATATTCGTCAAGCACATTTACATCTAAATGGCGCTTTTTTACCTTTAACATTTTAACAACGTAAACAACAACGTTAAGTTCAAAGCCAAAATCATTAAGCCACTTTTTTAACAGTTCCTTATCTTCAAGTTGAGGTTTGCGCTTGCTTCCCATTGCTGAAAGAATAAGGCTCATATTGTCGTTAACAATGCCAAGTTCTTCAATTTTTTTGTTCACATCGTCCAGCGTAAGCACGCCTTCCTTAATCCAGTTTTTGGCAACCACAAGGCAATAATTAGGGCTTAAATTAAACCCTTTGTTATCCACGCAATATTTTATAAGCGTTATAAGCGCATTTTCCTCCATGTGATAATGTTCAATTAAATTATAAAACTCGGCAAACTCGTTAGGCATTATCATTCTGTTGTTAAACATCTCTTGCACTTGAATGTTAAAACTTGCGTATTTGTCCACCTTATATTTCTTAATGTTTTTATAATTAGAAATTATTGGCAAATATCTAACTTCAATAGGATTGGTGGCAAGTATGCTTACAAGCCCAAGTTCCTCCCAATATTTAAAGCAGGAAACAACATCTTCCTCACAAATTTTAAGCGTTTTGGCAAAATATTCAAGCGTGTTGTCCTTATCATCGGCTGTACTGCACTTGCTTAAACCCAATATGTAAACCTTAACGCACATATCTGGCGCGGTTGGCAAAAACTCGTTGATAAACACATTATCAACCGCAGTTTTATTTTCGTTTGTTACACTTGGGCTAAACTTGCAAAAAGACATATCCATATAATAGCACAAAAATTTTTTTTCGGCAACAAATAAAATGTATAAATTTATTTTTTATTTTTTGCAAACCAATGCTTAACGCTTGTTTATTTTTATTTTTTCCGCAAAAATTAGTCTAATAAAATAAAAACAAGCATAAATTTTTGTATGAAAAAGTTTGTTTTATGTTTTTTGTGCCTATGCTTTGTTTTAAGTTTTTCTGCCTGCAAAAAGGCGGACAACCTTAACAAATTAAGTGCCGATTTGACAACATATAGTATGGATATTAACCTAGATGTGCAAAATAAGCAAGCGCAAGTGAGTGAGCAAGTTAAATATGTTAACAGCAGTGATGCCATAATAAAAATGGTTAAATTTCACTTATATCCGCAATTTTTTAAGCAAGGCAAAACTGAAAAAGTGGTAAATTCCAACCATTTAAACGAAGCATATCCGTTTGGCATGAGTTATGCGGAATTTGATGTTTTGCGCGTAAAGGTTAATGAAAGCGAGGGCGCAATAAACTATCAGGGCGAGGATGACGGCATTTTGCAAGTGGACTTAATAAACAGCCTACTGCCCAAAGAAAGCGTTAACATTTACATAGAGTTTAGCCTAACTCTGCCAAATTGCTATCACCGTTTTGGATATGGCGAAAACACAATCAATTTGGCAAATTTTTACCCCATTGCTTGCGTTTATGAAAACGGCGAGTTTAACGAAACGGGCTATAATCCGAACGGCGACCCTTTTTACAGCGATATGGCAAACTACAATGTTTCCTTAACCTTAAACAGCAATTATGTTGTTTCAAGCACGGGCGAACTTGTTTTGCAAGAAAAGTTGGGCAGTAACAATAAATTTTGTTATAAGGCCAACATGGTGCGCGATTTTGCCATGGTTGTAAGCGATAGATTTAAAACCTCTTCCGCCAAAGCGGGTGGCACAAACATTACATATTATTATTTTGATGACGATTCTGCCGATTTGTCAGTTAAAGCGGGCGTGGATGCCATAAACACTTTTAACAAACTTTTTGGCAATTATCCGTACACCACGTTTAGCATTGTTCAAACGGATTTTGTTTATGGCGGAATGGAATATCCTAATCTTATTATGATAAGCGGAGATATAGATAACACGGACGACTATTTAAATGTAATAGTTCACGAAACCGCGCATCAGTGGTGGTATGGCATGGTGGGCAACAACGAATACACTCTGCCCTGGCTTGATGAAGCGCTAACAGAATACTCCACAATTTTGTTTTATGATTACAACACGGGTTACAATCTTAATCATAAGGACATGATAAATTCCACGCGTGAAAATTATTTGTTGTTTTTGTCGGTTTATCAGGATGTTTTAGGGGATATTGACACAAGCATGCGCGCAGTTAACGAATATAACACCGAACCCGAATACACTTATTGCACTTATGTAAAAGGCTCGCTGATGTTCGATAGTTTATGCACCACGCTTGGCAGAGATAAATTTATAAAATGCCTAAGCAGTTATTTTGAGGCGAATAAATACACAAATGCGGAAAAAGAAGATTTAATTTCTGCCTTTGAAAGCACAAGCAAGATACGGTTAAAAAATGTGTTTGACAGTTGGCTTAATGGCAAGGTGGTTATAAAATAAAAAAGGCTAAATTAGCCTTTTTTAAAACCCATGCGCTATTTTGTTTGGAATGCGCTTTTTAAAATATTGAACGCCAAAATGATAAGCAAACAGCTCTTTAATTTTATACACTGTGTAATGACTTCTATGCGCAATTTTATCAATATCGGCAAAAAAATCTAACATTTTTTGGCGTAGCACGCTTGCTTCTTCACTGTTTAACAAGTGATTAAGCCTGCGCGTAATTTTTTTTGTGTCCTTATACTCTAACTCTTGAAAAAATTTATACATTTCAGTTAGTTCAAAAGGGTAATCCTCTGCATCTATTTCTGTAAGTTTAAGGTATTTATTAAACGCTTTATCAAATTTTTCAAAAGCCGTTAAATATAAATTTTCCACCCTAATTTTAAAGCCGTTTTCTTCCCGCACGCCCGGAACGCCATGTTCCCGCATAATATTGCGCTTTGTTATTTCTGGCGTAAGCTTTTCATAGGTCGATTTAACAAGATTTGACATAATTTCTCCTATTCCACGAAGCATATTTTAACACGTTTCGACATTTTGTCAAGCGTTTAATTCAATTTTTTTAAAACAAATTCGCTTTAATTTAACATATAAATTAGTTTGTAAAAAAAATCTTAATATGCTAAAATAAAAATAGGAGAAGTTATGAAGGAAATTAAAATTAAATATTTTAGCGATATTGAGCCAATTAAGTTTATTGAAGGCAAAAAGAGTGATTGGATAGATTTGCGCTCGGCAGAAGAAGTAACGCTAAAAGCGGGCGAATATAAACTAATTAAACTTGGCGTGGGCATGAAATTGCCAAAAGGTTATGAAGCGCACGTTGCCCCACGCAGTGGAACGTTTAAAAATTTTGGCATTATTCAAGCCAACAGCGTGGCAGTTATTGACGAAAGCTATTGCGGGGATAACGACCAGTGGCTGTTCCCTGCCATTGCC
>CANQZB010000084.1 GCA_947628195.1 uncultured Clostridia bacterium
GAATTTCATGTTCAATGCAAAACCGAATATGCCATAAATTTATTAAGGCGTGCCATGATAAGGGTGGCCAATGCTGTTTGCAAAACGCACAACTATAAAACCATAATTACAGGTGAAAGTTTGGGGCAGGTTGCAAGCCAAACCATAGAAAGTTTAACTAGCACAAATGCTGTTGCGGAATATCCCGTTATGCGTCCGCTTATCAGTTTTAACAAAGATGAAATTATAAAAATAGCAAAAGAAATTGGCACTTACGAAACAAGCATCTTGCCTTACGAGGATTGCTGCACAGTTTTCTTGCCCCGAAATCCAGTTATAAAACCTAAAATTGCCGAAGCCGAACTTGAAGAGAGAAAAATAGATTATAACAACCTATTAAATTTGGTTTTGGCCAACATAGAAGTTATAGAATTGTAGAATCAAGAAACTAAAATTGTAACCGTTATTTGCCTCCGCATCCCCGCAATGCTTTCTTTTGTGTATTAAAGATATATAATACACCATATATTGTATTTATTGTTTTATAAAATTATTTTTTATAAATTTTAAATATTGCTTGACTAAATATTGCATTTGTTTTATAATAATTATGTTGCTAGGTGCAAATAATCGTTAATCAACTTAAAAAGTTGTGTTATATATTTTTTATATATTAGTTTAATAGATTTTTTGTTTTGTGCAACGAGGATAAAGGTAGGTAAACATGAACATAACAAATTTAAGTTTGCTATGTAGTGTAAGCACGGCAGTTACTATTGTTTTATCTATTATAATGTTAGCAGTTGGAATTGGTGCAGGCGTGGGTGTTTATGCCACTGTTATTTATAAAAAAAATAAATCAAATAAAGTTAAAGCAAATAGTGTTTTGCAAGATGCTTATGCTCAAGCAGAAAAAATTAAGGCTCAGGCAGAGCAATTAAAAAATGAACAAGTTGAACAAACTAATAAAGAAATTTCCATTTTAAAGTCTGCGTTCGAACAAGAAAATAAAGAACGTAGGGAAGAATCTAAGCGTAGTGAAGAGCGTTTGTATGCGCGTGAAGAGCAGTTGGCTAAACGTGAAAACGCTTTAGATAAAAAAACGGAAGAGTTAGAAAGTTCAAAACAACGAGTTCAAAACCAAATAGAAGCCTTGGCTTCTAAGGAAAATGCGCTAGACGAAATGCAGGAAAATATTGTTAAAGAACTTGAAAGAGTTAGCGCCATGTCAAAAGAAGAGGCTAGGCAGGTTATTATTGACCGCTATACCGACGAAGCAAAGGTTGAAGCGGTTAAAATGGCAAAAGAAATTGAGGATAGGGCAAAAGAGGAGGCCGAAAAGAAAGCGCGCAACATTATAACCTTGGCAATTCAAAAATGTGCGGTTGATAACACGAGTGAAGTAACCACAAGCGTTGTAACCCTGCCCAGTGAGGAAATGAAAGGGCGCATTATCGGTCGCGAAGGCCGTAATATTAGGGCTTTAGAGTCTGCAACTGGAGTTGATTTCATTGTTGATGACACTCCTGAAGCAATTACTATTTCAGGCTTTGACCCTATAAGGCGCGAAGTTGCAAGAATTTCGTTAGAAAAATTAATAATGGATGGCAGAATCCACCCGGCTAGAATTGAAGAATTGGTTCAAAAAGTTCAAAAGGATGTGGAAGAAACAATTAAAGAAGCGGGCGAAAATGCGTGCTTTGATGCTGACATTCACAACATTCACCCAGAAATTGTTAAGGTTTTGGGTAGGTTAAAATATAGAACAAGTTATGGGCAAAATGTGCTAAATCATTCGCTAGAAGTATGCTATATTGCAGGCATGCTTGCTTCCGAAGTTGGCGCGAATGAAAAAGTTGCACGCCGTGCCGGCTTGTTGCACGATTTAGGTAAGGCCGTTGACCACGAAGTTGAAGGTACACACGTTTCAATCGGCGTTGAACTTGCAAGGAAATATAAGGAAAGCGAAGCAGTTATTCACTGCATTGAAGCGCACCATAACGATGTTGAGCCTAAAACCTTAGAAGCGGTTCTTGTTCAAGCGGCAGACGCAATATCTAGTGCTCGTCCAGGCGCAAGGCGCGAATCTATTGAAAATTACATTAAACGTTTGCAGGATTTGGAAGCTATTGCCAACGGCTTTAATGGGGTTGAAAAAACGTACGCTATTCAGGCCGGCCGTGAAATTAGAGTAATGGTTAAGCCAGAACAAATAAGCGATGAAGAGGCCCAAGTTCTTGCGCACGATATTGCCAAAGAAATTGAAGCAAAGTTGGAATATCCAGGGCATATCAAAGTTAATGTTATTAGAGAATCCCGCTTTAGCGATACAGCAAAATAAAAAAGGGTTGCATTTAGCAACTCTTTTTTCGTTTATATCAATTTTAACCTATGACAGTTTAAAGGCTTTTAGTTACATGTGGCGTTAAATCAATGTTGTCAGATTGATATTTGCCACCAGCTCGATAGGTGTATGTATATGTTTTTGTGGCTAGTTGTATTGTGAAATTTTTAACCTTAATGCCGGTTGTTTTCTTAATGAATTTAGTAATTAACTGTTCATCAACACATTTTTCGCCTTTTAAAAGCATTAATGCCATTATAGCATTCTTAATTGCAAATATTTGTTCCGCTGTTAAATCAATATCAGTTTCGTATTCGCCTTGCAAATAATAATTTGCGGTTATGGCACTTCCAGTTTCTCTCAAATCTATACGCTTTGGCCTTGTATTGGTTTCAGGGTTAAAATTTCCATATTGTTTTAAAGTTATATCTTCTTTAGCTATTTCATATCTATCTACACTTTCAAGAATACGATACTCCATTTGTTCCCTCCTATTTTTAGATTATCATAAAACAAACTATTTGTCAATATTTTTTATGAAGTTACAAAAAGTTGTTTTGTAATAGTTGACAAATAAATTAAATTATTCTATAATACAAAAGCATAGGGGAGTGGCTCAATGGTAGAGTAGCGGTCTCCAAAACCGTAGGTTGCGTGTTCGAATCGCGTCTCCCCTGCCAAATCCAACCTAATCCGAACACTTGGGTTGGTTTTTTGTTTACTTTTTTATATGAATATGTTATAATAAAAAAATTACAAAGGAGGGAAAATGCCAGATTGGTTAATTAATTTAATTATTGGATTAGTAAGTGTTGTTTTTGGTTTTATTAGTGGATTTTTTACCAAAACATATTGTGTTAAAATTAAACAAAAAACAAGGGGTAAAAATAATAAGCAACAAATAGGAGATATCAAAATTGGAAAATAACATTGAACAAAAGATAAAAGGTGATAATAATGATCAAAGCATAAATAAAATTGAAAATAGTAATAATACAATAACAAATAATAATATGTTATATAGTATGGAAAATGTTAAATCTCAGAATATTCAAAATCAAGTTAATGTGTATACTGGGTGCCAAATTACAGAAAACCAAGTTCGTGAGATTTCGGCAAATATTGCCAAACAGGTGGTGCAAGAGAATTTTTTATTGGCTCATGATTTAGCTGAAAAAAGAATGGAAAATTTCCAAGAAAAAATGATTCAAAAACTTACAACACTTGAAACTAAATTTGAATGTTTTAAAGATCCTTCATTTAATTGGTTTTATAGGCAAGCTCAAATCAAAGCAGCATTAACCGATGACAATAATACTTACAATATGCTTTGCGAATTGTTAATTGATAGAGAAGAAAAAGGTGATGATAAGATAAATCAAACAAGTATTGCAGGAGCCATTGAAATCGTAGAACAACTGTCAGATTCAACATTGTCAGCACTAACTATTTTAACTTGTCTTTCAATTGGAATTAAACCAAAATCTTCAAAAATTAACGAAGGATTAGATATTTTAGAAGAGTTATTTTCTTCAATATTAATAAATGAATTACCAAATGATTTTTTATGGATTGAACAGTTAGATATATTAAAAGCCATTAGAATAAAAGATTATAGTTCTTTAAAAAAATTTGAAGATTTAATTTCCGAAATGTATGATGGCTATGTATGTGTAGGTATTGAAGAAGGAAGTGATAATTATTATAAAGCAAAAGATATAGAAAATAAATTGGGATATAGTTTATTAGTAAAAAATGAATTATTAGATAAATATTACAAATTACCAATTATTTCTCAATCCGATATAGGTTCGCTTTATAAAAACATTAATGGTTCTTTCGTGCATCTTTCAGATTATGAACAAGAACAATACAAAGAAATTTATAATTTGTATAGTAATGATAGTGAATTAATGAAAAAAGTTAAAAATAAGTTCATTGATTTAATGGATAGTAGAAAACATTTAAAATTGATACATGAGTGGTGGAATAATATAAAATATTCATTTGCAATAACATCTATTGGAAGAGTGTTAGGGCACGCAAATGCTCAAAATCGTTATAAAGGTTTTCCACCTTTAAATTAATAATGTGGCGGTTTATGCCGTGAAAGGTGCTTGACAAGAGATGGAATGAAAAATAATACCACAAAAGGCAAAGGAGATAGCACAATGCTTCTTCTTTGCCTTATTAATGGGGATAAAACCATTCCAGAGTTCTCTT
>CANQZB010000085.1 GCA_947628195.1 uncultured Clostridia bacterium
GCATGTCAATAACCCATTGCCTCATATTCTTTTTAACAACGGGGTAACCTCCGCGTTCGCTTTTACCATCCACAATTTCATCGTTAGCAAGCACGCAACCCAATTCTTCACACCAGTTTACAGGCATCTCTTCGCATCTTGCCAAGCCGTTTTCGTAAAGTTTTTTAAATATCCATTGTGTCCATTTGTAAAAATTTGGGTCGCTCGTTTTAATTTCCCTATCCCAATCAAAAGAAAATCCAATATTTTTTAATTGATGTGTAAAATATGCAATATTTTTTTCTGCAAATTCGGCAGGGTTGTTGCCGGTATCTATTGCATATTGCTCGGCAGGAAGGCCAAAAGAATCAAACCCCATAGGGTGCAAAACATTATAGCCCTGCATGCGCTTCATTCTGCTAATTATGTCCGTTGCAGTGTACCCTTCCGGATGCCCAACATGTAGCCCCGCGCCAGACGGATAAGGGAACATATCCAACGCATAAAATTTCGGTTTGGAAAAATCCCAAACATCGGTTTTAAAGGTTTGATTATCCTCCCAATATTTTTTCCATTTTGCTTCAATTTCTTTATGATTGTATTCGCTCATAATATATCCTCTACTTTTGCTTTCTGCTTAGCAATTTTGTTTATTTTAACACAAAGCCGACATTTAGTCAATTAAAAGAAAACAATTATTTAGTATAAAATGCGAGCCAATGTGCAAAATAAAATAAGGAGAAATTATGGACGTTGTTTGTAGAAAATATAGTTGTATTTATAACGATAAGGCAAAATGCAGTAGAAAAAATTTGCAAGTGGATGAAAAAGCCGATTGCAAAAATTTAGATATTGATAACGAAAAAATTGTGGAAGATGTTTCGCTAGATATGTTTAGCCACGAGCCAGATGTTGCGCCATATCACCACTGCAAAACAATGAACATAAATTGCAGTAGCGATAAGTGTATTTTTAATAAAAATGGCGAATGCTATTCTAACGGCATATTTGTGGGAAGTGAAAAAGTGCAGGCGCCTTGCAATAGTTACGTTCCAAGGTAGCCAGCAAAAGTGTTCTGCCAAAGCCTTAATGCTGTTTATTGTGCCACCGCAAATAAAATTGCAGTGGTTTTTACACACTATAAGGGTCAACAGAATCTATAATATCTTTCATTAACTCAACACATTCATTTAATAGGTTTAAAAGTTCCTTATCCTCACATTCGTCAGGATGTTCTAAATATCGTTTAGTTACATGTGCAGTATAGCCTTTATTATCTGCAAGTGCCAAAAGTTTTGTTAAAGCATCGCAAAGAGGCTCAAACTTTTCGCCCATCAACTGCTTCACGCTGTTAATATCGTTTGTAATGTACCATTTTTTAAAATCGTCTAGGTGCTTTAATACATATTTTTGCAGAATAGGAAAAGCCGAAGAATAACTATTAAAGTCGTCCGGATTTGTATAAGATAATGAATAGTTGATTAAATCATATTCATTAATAATGCAATTAAAAAGTTCAGTTATAACCTCATTAAATGCTCTGTATCTTTCCTCTGTTTTAAACCCAGTATCATAAGAATAATAACTTTTGCCATTGCTAGATATGGCGTGAAGCATTTCGTGTGTCATGCCATATAAATCTGATTGCATAATAACAAGGGACAAATGTGTCTTTTCTGAAAGGTCAACTTTATCCTGGCAATATGCCCCGCAATTACAAATATGGGTGATATATTTCCCTAATTCAACTATGTTGTTTTTCCAATCATAAGTGTTATATTCTTCAAGTATATTTGCCAAATTTCGAAAAGGAGCACGCAAATTAGGGCTTTCTTTTTTCTCCTTTCTTTCTAATTCTTTAAACTTTTCCTCTATTAAAGCGTTTAATTTATCTAATTTTTGTAAAAATTCTCTATCCGATAAATAATCGCCATACTGCAAGTTTTGTTTGGTTAGCTGATTAAAAACCTCTGTAAATGTTTGAATTTGTTCAATGGTTATTGAATTTTTGTTTTTTAATTTATAAAAACTTAAATAGATTGTGGAAATATCGTCTAATGGATCATATTTAATTTTTTTAACATCATCGCCAAACACTTGTTCCATACAAGTGCGCACAGCATCTTCTCTTTCATCCAACGAATAAAGGCGTTCGTATTTTTCTTGTAATTCAATTTGTCTTTTTAAATTGATATAATCCCTCAAATCGTTTGCAATATATGACCTTATTTGAATTTGAAACATATTATCTGCAATAAAAGCAGTGTATAACGTTTGTTTTGCGTCTTCTGTTAGAGGCTTGCCTTTTGTTATGCTTGCAATAATTATGTTTACAACATCTTTGCTAGGTTCGCTCATTTCTCTTGCGCTTATAATCGTTTCTATAACCTGCTGTTTTGTTAATGTGCCACCGGGATAATATGCATTATTTATTGCATCTGTTGAGCCAAAATGTGAAGCAATAAATTCGTTAATAAATTTATCCAACTTCTCTTGCGCTTCTTGGTCATAATGATATCTGTGCACAATAATGTAGTTGGCTTCTTCCGCTTTTTTAGTAATAATGTCCCTATATTCTTCGCCAAAAAAATTAATTATCTCTTCCTCTTTTCCAGCTAAAATTTCATCAAATATATTTTCTCTATATATTCCCCCACCCAATTCATAAGTTCGTGCTAACATAAATTCACCTCGCTTAAAAGATTTAAAAATTCATTAAAATTTGGTGGAAATTTATTTCGGCCTTCATATTTTTTTATTTTGCCATCTTTTTGAATAAAAATGTGATAAGCCAGCCCATCTAAAATGGCAAGATTTATTAATTTTTCTTCCCAATCTGTTACAATATTGCAAATCTTATCCATAAATGGGCGCACGTCCATTTTAAAAGGCTCACCGTTTAAAACAGCTGTTTGGTTTGAATAATCCAAATTTAAATTAAAGCACTTTCTAAGGCTAGATAAGCCTAAACTAATTTTAAAATCATTACTCATGTTTATATATTTTAACACATTTAATTAAATTTGTCAATTTTTACACTTGATTTTAAATTTTTACTGAAAAATTAAAAAATTTACATTCAAAATTCAATTTTTTAAAAATTTATTGTTAATTTTGTAAATAGTTTTAAAAATTTGACAATGTTAAATTTTTGTGCTAAAATATAATTTATAAAAGGAAATTTTTATGAAAGTTATTTTAAAAAAAGAACTTAAAGGCAAAGGCAAAGGGGGAGATATTATTGACGTTAACCCAAATTACGCCTACAATGTGCTAATTAAACAAGGCATTGCGGTGGAAGCCAACGCAAGCAATTTAAATGACCATAAGGGCAAAATGGATGCGCAGGCGTTCCATCATGGAGAAATGGTTAAAGAGTTTCAAGCGGTGGCAAACAAAATTAAAAACAAAGTTTATAACTTTACGCTCTCGGTGGGCGCAAATGGCAAGGCGTTTGGCAGTGTAACAAAGCAAGATATTTTAACTGCATTGAACAACGATGGCATTAAGGTTGAAAAAAATATGATTAAAGACTTCCCAACCATAAAATCTGCCGGACAATATAAAATTACAATTCAATTTATTAAAGAAGTTTCTGTAGACATCATCGCCAGCGTAAATATTAATTAGTTGAATAAAGAACATTTGGCCAATAAAGGAGTGAATTTTGAAAAAAACATTTTATCAATTGCACCCATGGTTTATAATATCTATAATTATTTATTTAACATTAATTTGTTTAGGAGTGTTTTGTATCGCATACGGAATTTATAATATAACATATTTCTATTTGATATTACTTGGATTAATTCCCGTTTTTATTTTTGGTTATTCTTTAATTTCCATTATGTATTATAGAATAGTTTTCCTTGACGATAGAATACTAGTTACAGGTGAACTTGGAAAAAATTGCACACAGTATAAAGATGAAATATTATATAACGATATTAAAAATATTAGTGTAATATACGCCAACAAAAATTCAAAGAAAGAACCTATTAGGAATTTATCTTTTAGCAGATTGCGCCCAAAATTATATTTTGAATTTGAATTAAAAAACGGAGAAACAAAATGGGTTTACATCTCGTGGTTTTCAAAAAATCAAAAAAATAAAATATTAGAATTAATTAACAACAAAACCGGAACAACTTTTAATTATCAATCTTTAATTAAAACAGACATATCTAACTATCATAAAAATAAAAAATAACATAAATATATTTAAAAATTTACAAAACAAAAAAGCCAATTTTTGGCTTTTTTTGATTAATATTCAATTTTTTTAGAGATGTAGTCTTTAAGTTCGTTAATGTTAAGGCGGATTTGCTCCATTGTGTCGCGGTCGCGGACGGTTACAGTGTTATCGTTAAGCGTATCAAAGTCAATGGTTACGCACATAGGTGTGCCAATTTCATCTTGACGGCGGTAGCGTTTGCCAATGCTACCGGCATCATCGTAGGTTATCATAAAGTTTTTTGCAAGCGCGCTG
>CANQZB010000086.1 GCA_947628195.1 uncultured Clostridia bacterium
CAAGGCAGGGGCAGGCTACTTGTTCGCCCAGGTGAAAAGGTTTATATGGGTCAAGTTGTGGGCGCAAACCCTAAAGGCGATGATATTGTGGTTAATGTGTGCAAGAAAAAGCAGTTGACCAACACTCGCAGTAGTGCAAGTGATGAGGCACTTAAATTGACCCCTATTCAAACAATGACGCTTGAAGAGGCGCTTGAATTTATTGCAGATGATGAACTTGTTGAAGTTACCCCACAAAATATCCGCATAAGAAAGGCGATTTTGGACCATCAACTGCGTGCCAAGGCAAGAAAGCCAGTTGTGGAATAAACGCAAAATTTCTAAATTAAAGGAGAAAGATGAAAACTCGCCAAGATGGATATAAAGAAGCATTAAAAACAGCAAAACGCATAGCAATAACAATGTTGTGTTGCATTCCTGTGCTTGTTATTTTTGCGTATTTAACCAGAAAAGTTATAACAAGCAACGCCGTTCAAATTCTGTGTTTCATTCTCATTATGGGCGTTGTGGTGCTTATTGAAGAGATTGTTTACCGCAAATCGCAAAAAAAGAAAGAGCAAAACAGAAAAAACACCACAGATGTGTTCAAATAAAACGCAAGATTGTTTGCGTTTTTTTATTTTTATAATTTACAATTAATTAAATCCCTTTACAATTTTAAAAAAATATTGTATTATATAACAAATGTAGGAGAGAACTATGGCAAACGATAAAAAACCACGCATTTTACCCAATAGTTTGGAAAGTGAACAAGCCGTGCTTGGCTGTTTGTTTTTATCACAAGAAATTTATGTGGACGTATTTTCCAGTTTAAAAGTGGAAGATTTTTATTCCACCGCACATCAAAAGATATATGACGCCATGTTGGAAAATTATAACAACGATGTGGTTATTGACTATATCACCATAACCAAAACGCTTGAAAACAAAGGCGAACTGGAAGAGGTTGGCGGAATTGGTTACATAACCGATTTAACCAATTTTGTGCCAAGTTCTGCCAATTTTAAATATTATGTGGATATTGTTAAAAACGATAGCACTTTAAGGCAGATTATTGAAGCCAGCCAGGGCATTATTAATTCTGCCTTTGAAAGTGATAGCGCTGGCGATGTGCTTGCCAAAGCGGAAAAGGCAATTTTCGATATAGGGCAAACGCGCAGGCAGGGGGATTTGGAACATATTAAAAAAGGCGTTAACGAGGCGCTGGATTTAATGGAAAAAATTTCAATAGACCCCAACTCTAATATGGGCGTTAAAGTTGGCTTCCCAACCCTAGATAATTACACCAACGGCTTTAAGCCGGGCGAACTTATTATTATTGCCGCCCGCCCGGGTATTGGTAAAACCACCTTGGCAGTGAACTTTGCAGTTAATTCCGCACTTAAATATGGCAAAACTGTGGCTATGTTTGACCTGGAAATGTCCACACTTCAAGTGGCACAACGCTTTATTTGTTCCACTGGGCGCGTGGCTATGGATTTTGTTAAAGGCGGAACAAAAAACAACACCGTTTGGGCAACATTGTTTGAAACAAAAAAATTGCTTGAAAACAGCAATATTTATGTGGACGATACAACCAACATCACCCCGGCAGATATATTGGGCAAATGCCGTAAATTAAAGGCAAAAGTTGGGCTAGATATGGTTATTATTGACTATCTTCAACTTATGAAGAGCGAACGCCAAACTAAAGATAACAACCGCCAGCAAGAAGTTGCGGATATGACGCGAAGCATCAAACTTGCAGCGCGTGAATTGGGCGTGCCAATAATTTTGCTTTCGCAATTAAATCGTGAAAGTGAAAAACGCACCAACAAAACACCTCAATTAAGTGATTTAAGGGAAAGTGGAAGCATTGAACAAGATGCAGATATTGTTATGTTTATTGCAGACATTGCAGACGAAAATGTTAAAACTGACGGCAATGACGATGCGCTAGACTATTCGCTTGTTATTGCAAAACATCGTAACGGCATGCGTGGCACAATTCCAATTAAGTGGAAGAGTGAATTTACCCAATTCTACGAGCCGGGCAAGGATACACTTTATACCAAAAACACCAGCAAGGTGCAAAAAGATGCAGTTTTAACTCCAACCCAAAACTCCGACATTGATGACGCGTTTAAAGAGTAAAAAATTATCTGCAAACAAGTTTGTTGAATAATATTTAAAAGGAGAATTAATATGATTATAGATGAAATTAAAAAAGATAATGTTAGAGCGATGAAGGAGCATGACTCCATTGCGCGCGCAATTTACGGCGTGGTTATGAACAAGGTGCTTTTAAATGGCATTGAACTTAAAAAGGATGGCAAGGAACAATCGGATAACGACGTTATTCAAATCCTTCAAAAAACCATTAAAGAATTAACCGAAGAGAGAGAAAACTACCTTAAAGTTAATAACACAGCCGAAGCAGAAAATATTGAAAAGCAAAAGGAACTTATTGCCAAATTTTTGCCTAAAATGTTAACCGAGGCAGAAATTAGGGCGATTATTGACACTCTGCCAGATAAAAACATTCCAACAATTATGAAGCATTTTAAAGAGCATTATGCCGGCAAGGTGGATATGGGCGTTGTAAATAAAATTGCAAGAGGATAAGGCGTTAAGCCTTTTTTCTTTATTTTGTTGTGTTTAAATTTTATTTTTGTTAAAATTAATTTGGAGGAATGAGGTATAATATTTTTATGGAAAAGTTTGTAGATACTTCGCATTCTGTGCACGATAAGGCGTTTAAATTCCTTATTAAAAAAGTT
The DNA here is from genome assembly GCA_947628195.1 of uncultured Clostridia bacterium. Lineage (GTDB taxonomy): Bacteria > Bacillota > Clostridia > Christensenellales > UBA1242 > Onthoplasma. The sequence continues at coordinate 2,760 of CANQZB010000086.1, forward strand.
AAAAATGAAAACATTAAAAAAATTGTTGATGCGGGCAGTGGCGTTACCAGTGCCAGTATTTTGCTAAAATATTTTAAAAATGCAACTGTGGATGCGGTGATTTATCCGGGAGATAACCGCAAAAAAAATCCGCTTGAAAACGACATTGGCAGTGATAGGCTAAATGTTGTGGAGTTGGATTTAACAAAATCTTGCATTCGCAAAAAATATGATTTTTGCTATGTACTACTTACGCTTGGCGAGGCGCTAAACTTTGGCAACAGTTTTGAAAATCTTTTCCACCGAATTATGGATATTAAAGCGCGCTATTTTGTGCTTTACGATATTTGGGAAGACCCTTGCGTGCATTTTAGATATATTGAACAATATTTAAAGGAAAAGGGCTTTAAAATTGTTACCAAACGCAAGTTTAGAAACCCTCACCCTGAGCACTACCCTAAAGTTAAGTATGACAAGTACAAACTTGAATTTGACAGCAAGCACTACATGGGTTATTTGATAAAGAATTTAAATGTAGATTAATTCAAGTTTGCTAAATAAAACTTGAATTCGACAGCAAACACTATATGGGCTATCTAATAAAAAATTTAAACATTGACTAATTCAACTGTCATTGCGAAGCATTTTGTCCATCAAAATGCTGTGGCAATCTCTACGCAGTTTTTTATTTAAATGCCTTTACTTTTATTTGTTTTTATTTTATAATAAAAATAATGAAATTAGTATTGATATTTGGAGACCAAGCGGTTGGCAAAATGACAGTTGGGCAAAAATTGGCAGCTACAACCAATTTAAAACTTTTTCATGGGCATGTTGTTATTGAGCCTATTTTAGAGTTGTTTGGTGAATTTAAAGGTCAACTAATTAAAGATATAAGGGAGTTAATTTTTAAAGAATTTGCTAAATCCAACAACTATGGCATGATTTTTACATACACTTGGGCGTTTGACAGGCAAGCAGATTGGGATTATGTAAAAAGCATTCAAAAAATATTTAAAGATGCAGAAATTTATTATGTTGAACTGGTTGCTTCGCTTGAAACTCGCCTAGAAAGAAACGCAACACCAAATAGATTAAAAAATAAAAAATCTAAAAGGGACTTGGAGTTATCCAACAACCTTATTTACGAATACAATTCTAAATATCGAATGCAAAGCTATGATGGAGAAATTAAATTTAAAAATTACATTAAAATTGATAACACAAATTTATCTGCCAACAAAGTTGCAAAAATGATAAAAGATAAATTTGATCTTTAAAGGAGAGAAAAATGAATAAATTTTATATTACAACACCAATTTATTACCCTAGCAACAAGTTGACGCTTGGCAACTGTTACACCACTGTTGTGTGTGATACTCTGGCGCGTTTCAACAGAATGCTGGGCAAAGATGTATTTTATTTAACCGGCACGGATGAGCACGGCCAAAAAATTGAAAAGAAAGCCCAATCAGAAAACAAAACTGAAATGGAATATCTTAACGAAATGGTGGCGGACACAAAAGAATTGTGGAAGATGCTAGATATTTCTTACAACAAATTCATTCGCACCACGGATGACTATCATGTTAAGGCCGTTCAGCGCATTTTTAAAG
>CANQZB010000087.1 GCA_947628195.1 uncultured Clostridia bacterium
AGCTAGCAGTCCAAATTTGTTATTAAGTTGTGTTTTTGCCCTTCGATTAAGAGTCAGTTGCTCTACCAACTGAGCTAGCGGTCCATAAAAACTATTTAATTATATCAATATTTAATTTGTAAGTCAATAGTTTTTAAAAAGTTTTATTTTTTATTTGTGCCATCATCTCAAATATAATCTTCCTTCCTTTCATAAACATAAATATGGCTAAACGGTCTAAAACCACGGCAAGAACAGGCGCTTAATGTTAAGTGCAAAATTTAAAAATGAGCTAGTCAAAGTCAATATTTTAATTAAAATCTGCCAAATAATATAATATTTCGACATATAGTTACATAAAATATTGTTATGAAAAAGACAATTGTTTTTACGGGTGGCGGAACTCTCGGGCATGTAATGCCAAATATGTATTTAATTGACGAACTTAAAGATGATTATGATATTTTTTATATAGGAAGCAGTGGCATTGAAAAGGAAACTGCATCCAAGGTGGCGGAATATTTCCCAATCCCTGCCATAAAATTGGAGCGTGGCAAAATTTTTGTTAATTTAAAAATTCCTTTTGTGCTAATTAATGCAATTTTTAAAGCGAAAAAGGCATTAAAAGCAATAAGCCCTAATGTTGTGTTTTCAAAAGGCGGATATGTGGCACTTCCGGTATGTATTGCTGCAAAAATGTTAAAAATTCCTGTTGTTGCGCATGAAAGCGATTATTCTTTTGGGCTTGCGAATAAAATTATTTTAAAAACTTGCAACACTATGTGTGTAAATTTTAAAAATTTGGAAGGTAAAAATAAAAAAATTGTTTATACTGGCCCAATTTTTAGTAAGGAATTTGAAAAAACAACAAAAAAGAAGGGCGATTTACACCTAGAAGAAAATAAACCCACAATGCTCGTAGTAGGAGGTTCGCTTGGCTCGCAAAAAATAAACGAAGAGCTGTTCCCAATTGTTAAAGATTTAATTAAAAAATTCAACATAATCCATATAACCGGCAAAGGCAACTTAAAAATAAAATCTTACGATAACTACAACGCACTAGAACAAACGGATGATATGGTTAACTTGTACAATTTGGCAGATTTCGTTGTTGGGCGCAGTGGGGCAGGAGTGAGTGCCGAATGCTTTTACAAAAGATTGCCGATGTTGTTAATTCCGCTTGAAAACAAAGCAACGCGTGGCGACCAACTTTTAAATGCTAACTATTATAAAAATTTGGGCGTGGCAGAAATTGCTCACGAAGCCGACTTAACACCAACAAGCCTTTTAAAAACTATAAATGAATTTTATAAAAACTTAGCAAAATACAAAGCAAAATATAAAACGCTAAACACTATAAACGGCAAAGAAAAGATTATAAATTTAATAAAAAAGTATTAAAAATTCAAAAATTTAGCAAAATTTGGCTTAAATTTAATAAATTTTTAAAAAAACTTGCATTTTGCAAGTTTAATTTTTTATTGTCTCAAATAGTTTTTCTGCGGTTGAATAAATGAAATTTATTTCATCTTCGTTTGCGGTTTTTAAATTTTTTAATTTAGGCTTGCCCCAAATGTTGAATGTTGATGGGCCCACCCATTGTGGTGAAATTTTGCTCGAATTAACAAACATTGCTTTATTAATATTTAAACTTGCTTTTTTAGGGTTAGGGAATAGCACTTTAATGCCAATTTTTACAAGCCAATTAATCGCTTTGGGGTAATGGTTCGTCATATTTGTTAGCGTTATGCCGGGGTGGACAAGAGTTAGGCTTGCGTTGTTTTCATTTTCAAAAAGTTTAAATAGGGCAAAGGTTAAAAAGCGTTTAGAATTGCCATAAATTTTGCTATTTTTTTTGCAATTCAAAAATTGAATATCCATTTTATTGGTTTTAGAATAATTGTGTGCAATGCTAGAAACCGCAATTACCTTTGCTTTGTTTTTTTGTAAGGTTGGCATTAAAGTTTTTGTTATATAATATGGCATTAAAAAGTTCACTTGAAAAATGTTATCGTAGCCCAAACTTGTTGTTTTGCGCTCAACATTATAAATTCCCGTATTTAAAATTAAATAATCTAATTTTACATTTTTTAATTTTTCAATGCAGATTTTAACATCTTCAAAATTTAATAAATCTAATTTTATAAAACTAATTTTTGCGTTGGGGTAAAGGGCGGTCAATTCTTTTATTTGTTCGGCCGATTTTTCTTCGCTTCTATCTAACAAAATTAGTTCGGCATTAAGTGCACACAAATATTGGCAGATATGTTTCCCCAATCCGCCAGTAGAGCCAGTAATTGCCACCACCTTGCCAGTTAAATCTGTGGTGTTTGTTTGCATCCATTTGTTTATGTTCATAATGCAATTATATCATATTTCAATAAATAAATTAAAATATTCGCACTTTTTATATAAAAACAATTCAAAATTTTTGAAAAAATTAAAAAACTTATAAATTTAATAAAAAATTAATATATTTAAATATGAAAAATCAAAAAAAGATAATTTTAGCAGTAACGTCAATCGTTTTGGTGGCGGTTTTGGGAAGTGTATTTGTGGCACTTGGCATGCCTTGGTTTAAAGACCTAGCAAAACTAAGCCAATTTGTGCCATCATTTATAATTCCTATAGTGTGGACAATTATTTATGTTTCACTTGGCATAATTTTATTTAATTGGTTAAAAGCTGAATATTTGCCTAAAGTGTAACGGCACTGCTTATTATTAACGGAGTTTTAAATGTGCTTTGGTGCTTAGTGTTTTTTACATTAAAACAAACTCAACTTGGCAATATTGTAATTTTAATTAATCTATATTTTGGCGTATATTTAATTTACGCAATATCTAAATATAAAAAACTTTATTCAATAATATTAACCCTATATCCAATTTGGCTTTTAATTGCCACCAGCCTTAACACTGCCTTATGGATTTTAAATTAAAATAAAAATTAGTTGTTTTTATATGCGTTTTGTGCTATATTCGTTATAGGAGATAAAAATGGAATTTGTAAATCTTTGCCAAAATTATGATGCACAAAAAGTTGAATCATATAAAGCTGTGCAAGAATCTGAAATTAGGCAATATTTAGAATTTGTTTTATCTTTAATTAAGGAACAAAGGATTAAAGACAAAATAACTACAAATTTTAATAATATTGTTGTATATATTCTTGATAAAATGACAACTGAAGTGCCAAGAAATTTTTATGGCAAAAATCGTCCTACTAAAATTCCTCGTGCCGCTGCATTTGTTAGGGAACAAATTAAAAATGAGGCAAATGGAGTGGTGTTCGACACCATTATCAAAGGTATTGGATTAAGGATACAAGAAAAAAATCAAGGGGCAGCTTTTCACGAACTAAACCACGCAATAGCAGGCGATTCTGTAGCAATACAAGAGGAAGGCGCTTTATTTAAAGGCGGAATGAAGGTGGCTAAGTTAAATCTTGCACAAGATAAGTATGAAGAACTAACAGGGAATCTGATTGATGAAAGCCTTACAGATGCTATTGCATATCACTATTACAAGCAAAACAATAAGCGCTATACAGATGATAAAGGAAACATCATTCCTTATAGGACAGCCTATGATAGTGTCAGATTATTTTCAACAATTCTATTAGGCGAAAATTTATCAAATCAAAACCTATTAAATGCATACTTTGGCAGTGTTGAAGATTTAAAATTGTTTGTTCAAGAATTCGATAGAGTTGTAAACCAACCAAACATATCTTTTAAAGAGATTCTAAAAAACAATTTTGATCTTCCAAATCTAGGTGGGGGTATTTCTTTCTCTGATGCGCAATTAATTAGGCTTGCTTGCATTTATAGGGTTAATTTATGCACAACGATAGACCAACTTGAAAAAGAGGAGCGCTTTATAAAATCTGTTGGTGTTGATATAGAAGAAGAGCACATTAAATCAATTTTAGAGAATGCGCGTAGCCAACTTGCAAACAAATCTTTTAATTTATAAAGTTAAAAACAAAAAACTCAAAAAAATTGATTGAGTTTTTTTACTATCTTTAAATTCATATATCTTTATATTTGTTTTTGAAAGTTCAAATGAAAAATACAAGTAAAAATTTTTTTAATTTTTTTGTAAAAACACTTGTTTTTTTGTTTTATATGGTGTATAATACAAAAGTCTTTTAGGCAAATTAGCCTAATTGGGGCAGTTGTATGGTCCATTAGCTCAGTTGGTAGAGCACATGACTTTTAATCATGGTGTCCCGGGTTCAAGTCCCGGATGGGCCACCAAAGCCTTACCAGATGGTTTGGCTTACATTTGCAAATGATTTTGCAAATTGAATACAGTTTGCAATCGTGCGGATGTGGCGAAATTGGCAGACGCGCTAGACTTAGGATCTAG
>CANQZB010000088.1 GCA_947628195.1 uncultured Clostridia bacterium
GCCGGAAGGCAGCAGCATTAAGAAGGATACGATATGTGCTATAAGGTTGCTTTAATGGAGTATGTTAAGTTTATGCCAGCAATTGACTTGCTTCAATGTACTGCGTGCAACTAACAAAAAAGAGTGCTTGCCACTCTTTTTTGTTTTTTATTAATCTTCAGTGTATTCAGGTTTAATTATTGTGTATTTTTGTGCATATCTTCTAGTCAATGTTTTAATAAATATAATTAACACAACTAAAATTGGAATTAGCAATATGCCCAAATGAATGAAGTTAACATATGCAAAATTGTTGTTAAACACGCCCAAAAGTTGAGCATAAATTGCATTTATGCCCGCAATACCCAAATATTCTGCAATGGTGCGCAAGGCATACAAGTTTTCATGATTTTTGCTGTGTGTGCAAACTTGCATATAATTGTTTAACAGAATTGTGTTCGGTTGCCTTATTATGCAGGTTATTATCATTAAGAAAATTATTAAAATCGCCTTGAAAATGGATTGAGGCATGAACAAATAAGTAATGGATGTTGCAAAAACAGACAAGAAGAATGCTACAACAAATATAATTAAACTTTTTAAATTAAATTTTAAATTGAATTTAAATTGATATTTTGATGAAATTGCTTGGCACAAACGCATAAAAGCAAAAATGTAGCCGAATGTCCAGAACGGAATTATGCCCGTTTTTTCATCTGTTATCTCTTGCAAATATATTCTTAATTGGGTTGTGTCCATAAAAAGTGCACCGCGCATAAGCATTGCATAAAGCAAAAGAATTATTACAAATGAAGAGGACAAAATTTTAAAAAATGAATCGGGCTTTTTAACACTGTTATACAACTTTTCTTCTTTAGCATCAATAACGGCGTTAGATTCTTGAAATTTTTCCGGATTTTTTAATAGGAACGAATAAATTTCTGCCAACACAACAAACCCCAAAGCCAAGTAAAAAGGCAAATAAGGGTTAAATTTAAACAAATAAGTTGCCAAAATTGAACTTAACGCTTCTAAAACATAATAGATGGATACGCCCTTCCCATACACGCGCTGATAGTCGTTAGACCTATTAACAAGCCTTAAACTTTTGTTTAAAATAGAAGTGTTTTTTACAGAGCACATTGTGTAAGCAAAAGCCAAAAACACCGTGCCAACAGCAAAGGCAAAAAACGAATTTCCAAAAATTAAAATTAATAAGAACCCAATGTAGCCCAAATTGCCAAAACGAGTGGCTGTAACAGTGTTCACTCTGGCAAAAAGTTTTGCAAGCGGAATACACATTATGCAAGCAGAAATAGTTTGCACACTATCCAACATAACGGCTTGAGAAAATGTTAAGCCTTTAACAGTTGTGTAATACATTGTTAAAATTGTCCAAACAAAAAGAACATCCCATGTTAGTGCCAAATAAGGTGGGTACAATTTTATATTTCTATTCATATAAAAATTTTTACGTTCTTCGTTTGTCATTGTAAATATTTTATTAAATTAATGCAAAATTGCAAACGCTTTTTAGCTTTTTTAAAAATTTTAACTAAATTTTGTTATTTTGCATCATAAAGTGTTCTTCCCTCATTAATTTCAACAATTAATGGAACTTGCAAATTGATTACGTTTTCCATTTCTTGTTTTAAAATTGATTTAATCTGTTCACTTTCCCCCGGATAAGTATCCACCACTAGTTCGTCGTGAATTTGGAGCACAAGTTTGCTTTTTAGATTTTGACTTTTTATTCTATTAAACACCCTAACCATTGCTATTTTTATAATATCACTAGCACTGCCTTGAAGGGGCATGTTTTTTGCCACACGCTCTGCAAAACTGCGCACGGTGAAGTTCTTTGAATTTATATCGGGCAAATGCCTAATTCTGCCCATAATTGTTGATACATATCCGTTTTCGCGTGCATCGTTAATGCATTTTTCACCATATTCTTTTATTCTTGGGTATATTTCCATATACTTTTTAATAAACTCTCCCGCCTCTTTTGCACTTATGCCTAAATTTTGGCTTAACCCAAACGCACTTATTCCGTAAATTATGCCAAAATTAACCGTTTTTGCAATTCTGCGTTTATTGGCGTCAATTTCTTGAATTGGCAAATTAAAGATTTTGCTTGCTGTGGCAGTGTGAATGTCCTTACCCGACAGATAGTCGTTAATCATGTTTTCGTCTTTGCTAAAATTTGCTATTAACCTTAACTCAATTTGGTTATAATCGGCACTAATTATGGTGCCTCGTTCATATGTGCTAGAAAACATTTTTCTTAAATTGCGCCCTTCGTCATCGCGAATAGGCAAGTTTTGAAGATTAGGTTCTCTACTGCTTAACCTTCCCGTTGAAGTGGTGCGTTGCATAAATGTGGTGTGAATTTTTCCGTCATTAGAAACATAGTTTAACATTCCGTCTAAATAAGTGCTTATTAGTTTAGAAATTTTTCTGTATCTAATTAAATAATTCACAATAGGATGTTTATCTGCAATTGCATTAAGCACTTCTATGCCTGTGCCCTTTTTCCCTTTAAATTCTATTTTTAATTTTTCAAATAAAATATTTTGCAGTTGTTTTGGGCTGTTAATGTTAAATTCTTCCCCCGCAAGGTCATAAATTTTTGATGTTATAGCTTTAAGTTCTTCATGATAACTTGCACTTAAAAATCGAATTTGCTCAATGTCAACTTTTATGCCCGCCTTTTCCATTTCAAACAGCACTTGAACAAGCGGAAGTTCTATGTCTGAATATAATTTTAATTGAGAATTGTTAATAAGTTTTGTAACATATCTCTCTTTTAATTTATATATTGCATTGGCTTTTGCATTTGTGGAAATTTCATTTAGTTTAAGTGCATCATTTAAGCTTATTTCTGCATCCATTTCATTTGCTATATATATTGCAATTGGTAAATCAAAATAATTATTTAACTTAATGTTATAATGATCCAATTCGTGCATCAAACTCTTTGCGTCAAAACAAATTTTTTCGTTAGCATTTTCGCAAAGGGATTTAAATTTATTTAAATTTGATGTAAACACTTCGCCCGTTGTGTAAAGAACATATTCTTTGCCGGCGCATCCTATATTTATGGTCATATCTTCATGATAAATTGCAAAAGAGCCCGTTAAATTTTTTATCATTTCATCAAAAACTGATGTGCTGTCAACCTCAATTATGTCGGCCGTGATAACTTCACTTGTTTTCTGTTGAATGTTTTGCTTGGCAAACAATTCTGTTTTGTTTAAAATTGAGCGAAAATCCAATTCTTGCATTAATTCATACGCTTTTGCACCAAACGGCATTTGAAGCAAGCAATCTTCCAAACTGACATCCAGTGGAACATCTAATTTTATGGTGGCAAGTTTTTTGGATAAATATGCCATATCTTTATTTAAAATTAATTTCTGCTTTAAACTGCCGTTAATTTCATCAATATGCGCATAAACATTATCCAAATTTTCATAAGTATCAATTAGTTTTTGTGCACCCACTTTGCCAATTCCGGGCACGCCGGGGATATTATCTGAACTATCCCCCATAATAGATTTTAATTCTATAACCTGATATGGTTTTAAGTTGAATTGCTGTTGAAGCACAGCTTCGTCCACTTTTAAAACATTGGATATTCCTTTTTGCGTTAGCCACACAGTTGTGTTGGGTTTGATTAACTGCAAAAGGTCTTTATCCCCAGATATTAATATAAATTCTTCATTAAATTTCCTTGTAAGGCTACCTATAATATCATCGGCTTCTATTTCTGGCTGTTGCAAAATTTGAATATTCATTGCCTTTAAAAGTTCTTTTAACAAAGGAAGTTGTTCGGCCAAATCTTCAGGCATTTTATCTCGCTTGCCCTTATATTCAGCATAAAATTCATTCCTAAATGTGTGGTGGCCAGCATCGAACACGCAAACTAAATATTTGGGGCGTTCACTTGTTATTACACTCATCATCATATTTAAAAAGCCAAACACGGCGTTACAAGGTTTGCCGGTTAAACTTCTTAACATTGGCAGTGCATAAAATGCCCTATTTATCAAACTGTTTCCATCAACAACAACAAACTTATCCATATTTGTTAGTATAGCACAAAAAACGCATAAAACAAATTAAAAACAAAATCAAAAAATAAAAACTTTTTAAAAACTCTTGCAAAGATAAAAAAAATATGCTAATATGTAATTGCTAACAAAATGGCGGTGTGGCGAAATGGCAGACGCAGCAGACTCAAAATCTTGCGAGGTTTGCCCTAAAAAATCTAAAAATGGCGGTGTGGCGAAATGGCAGACGCAGCAGACTCAAAATCTGCCGAT
>CANQZB010000089.1 GCA_947628195.1 uncultured Clostridia bacterium
CTAATATGGATTGCATTTGAGCATCTAGTGTGGTGTTAAGCGTCGCACCTGCCACGCTTGGGATGTAGTAGCCAAGAGAATTTTGTATTTCTTTGCCCTGGGCGTTGGTTTGCGTTAAACTTTTGCCATCAACACCTTTTAAATATTTGTCATAATAAAGTTCCAACCCTGCCTGACCAATGTTATCTATGGTGCAATAGCCTAAAACTTGAGTTGCTAAGCTAGAATATGGATATACTCGCGCAACATTTTGAGATAAATAAACTCCGCTAAATTTTGTTAAGTGTTTTGCAGTGTTTTCTTCCACCTGCATTTTTATAAGAATTTCACTAAAACTTGTGTTGGTAACTTTGTTGTAAGTTTTATCGTAATCCAAATTTAAACTGGCAGATAATTCTTTTGCCAATTCTACTGCATTTGTTACATTGCGGGCGCGAACATACACATCGTATGTTGTAATTGTTGAGGCCAAGCTTACGCCGGAAGAATCCAAAATTTCGCCACGTTTGCTAGATAATGGCAAATCTCTTAACCACTCTTCAGACGCCAATACTTGTAAATGCTTTCCGTTAATAATTTGCAAATAAAAAACGCGCGCCAAAAGCGTTATAAATATAACTAAAATAATTAACAGCACGGCTATAAAGCGTTTTTGAATATCATAAATGTTATAAAAAGTTTTAAATCTTTTCATAACAAATTATATTTATTTTTATTGGCTTTTAGAATAAAGTAAAAAACAAAAAATTACACCGTTGAGTGTAATTTTAACCAAATATACTTCTAAATAAAATCATAAGCTTATCAACAAAGGAAAGTTCGCCAGTGTCGTCATCATAATCCCTAGGTGTGTTAAGTTTAACATTAAAAGTTTCGCCCGCAAGGTCATCTTCTAATTGGCCTTGTAATTCTTGAACAACTATTGTTTCGGATTGAATTGTGTTGGCATTAGTGTTAACGCCTCTATCCAAAATTGCAAGCGTTACAGCATTAAAAATTACAAAGCCAAACAGCAAAACTGCAACGCATGTATAAACTGCTGTTAAAATTTTTAACCTGCGCTTTACAAAAACTTTTTTCTCATCTTCTTTGCGAGTAAAAGTTTTAGTTTCCGTTACAGTATCCTGCTCCACCGCTTTTAAACCTTTAAGTTCGTGTGCCGGTTTAATTTCTTGCTCGCTTTTTAACAAATCTTCCAATTTAGGCAAATTGTTAAAATTAGATTCTGTTGTTTTCTCCTCACTTACATTTTCAGTAGTTAATGTTTCGGCTTGCACTTCTCTTTGAGGGGTTAATTCATTATCTTCCATAAGCGTTTCTCCTTTTGTAAAATTTTTATATATTTTAGCAAAAATTTTAAAATTTTTACAATTTTTATTAAAATTTTTTAAAATTTAGCTTATTTTTTGATATTTTTGTAAAATTTTTAGCAGTTTTAATTAGCAAGATTTCTTTTCCGCAATCCTTAACTTGGCAGATTGCGAACGCGAATTTGTTTGCATTTCATTTTCACTTGGCACAATTGGATGTTTGGTTATTAGCACAATATCCGCCTTATGATTGCACACGCATTTTGGTATTTTAGGTGGGCAAATGCAATCGGTTGAATGCAATTTAAATGCGGTTTTTATAATTCTATCTTCTAGCGGGTGAAATGAAATTATACAAAGTCTACCACCAATTTTAAGATTAGTCAACATTTTTTCAACTGCTATGGGCAAATCGTTAAGTTCGTTGTTAACTTCTATGCGTATTGCTTGAAAAACTTTGTTACATAAACTTGCCTTATTTTGAAATTTTGGCGGATAACTTGATATAACAATATCTCGCAATTCAAATGTTGTTGTAATTGGTTTATTTTGCCTTAGTTTTACAATTTTACGCGCAATTTGGCGCGCGTTTTTTTCTTCCCCATAAAGATACATAATTTTGGAAAGTTCTTCTTCGCTATAATTATTTACAACATATTCTGCATCTAATTTTTGGCTTTTATCCATGCGCATATCCAGCCTAAAATTTTGTTTAAAACTAAATCCGCGTGCACCTTCGTCTAGTTGATAACTGCTAACGCCAAGGTCGGCTAAAATGCCATCCACTGCAACAATTTTTAATTCATCTAAAATATTGTCTATGTTTACAAAATTATCATTTACAAAAGTGATGTTTTTGCTGTAAGCTTTTAAAACTTGTTTTGCTTTTTTAAGCGCATCCGTATCTTTATCAATGCAAATTAGTTTGCCAGTGGTTAGCCTTTTTGCAATTTCTAGCGAATGGCCACCGCCACCCGTTGTGCAGTCCACATAAACACCATCAGGGCGAATGTTAAGCCCTGAAATGCTCTCCTCTTTTAAAACTGAAATGTGTTTAAATTCCATTTTGTTTCCTTTAATCTATTCGAATTAGCGTGTTTTTAAGCGCATCGCAACTTGTTAAATAATAGGCTATGCCATCAATTTCATTATAAAACATTTTTGGGTTAATGTAGCCATGCAAGTGCGCAAACACAACTTTATAAACGCCATATTCTTTAATTAAGCGAGTATATTCACTTGGCTCAAGTTTATTGTTAAAAGGCGGATAGTGGGTTATAAAAATAATTTTTTCATTATTGGTTTGCAATTTTTTTGCCGCTTTAAGAGAAAGTTCTAGCCTTATAACCTCGCGAGCATATAATTTGCGGTTTTCTTCTGTGTCATATTTCCCTTGCGGAATAAGCCAGCCACGATTTCCACAAAAAATGTATTCACCAATTTTAATTGCATCGTTTTGAAGCGCAAAAGTTTTGGCCGGCAATTTTTCACGCACACGCGCCACACTGCTCCACCAAAAATCATGATTTCCTCTAATTAAAATTTTTGTGCCGGGAAGGTTATTTAAAAGTTGAAAATCCGGCACAACATCATCCAGTTTCATTGCCCAAGAATAATCCCCCGCCAAAATTACAACATCCTCATCCGTAACTTTGTTTTTCCAATCAGCAGTTATTTTATCTAAATGCCCGTGCCAAACAGGGCCGAATATGTCCATCGGCTTAGTGTTGTGTATATCAAGGTGCAAATCACTAATTGAAAATACTTTCATAACTTTCCTACTTTGTTTGTTCCGCCCTCAAGGCACGTTTATATGCAACCATAAGGCGGGGGCGATTATACCTTTGCACGATAAATGGCATTAAATTTATAATCATATTGGTAATAAATAGTGGCATCCCAACAATATGCCACAAGCCCTTGCAGTGAAAGAACACTATAAATCCAAATAAAAAACTAAAAAAATGTATTAACTCGCCATAAATTGTTTCTTGCATAAATTTGTATAAATATTCTGCGTTGTTCAAATTTTCTACTTTACTTTTGTCAAATTTGGCAAATATTTTGCCGGCTTCTGGAATTTTATCCTTCCATGCGCGCACGCCAAGTTTTAAATAAAGTTTTGTTTCCCAATTCTGCACGTTATAAAATTTTAACATAGGGTTTGCCCACTTTTTAGGCAATAAAATTCTAATTAATAAAGCAATTGTTAAATTTACAACAAAAAGAACCATAAATGACACAAAAATGCAACGCAAAATTTCCCCATTTGAATAATGTAAAAAATTTCCGCCAATAGAAGTTCCTAATATTGTGGTAACAAATATCCCTAACAAAATAATATAAAAATGCAACACTATTTCGATAATATCATAATTTTTATTGTTTGTCAATTGAAAACTTGGTTTATGTTGTAAATGAATTGTTATTCACACAAAAATGTTTTTACGAATATTATATTAGTATCATAGGAGGTTTATAAAAAAATGTCATTTTACACAGATTCAAGGCCTGGCATTTTCCCCGGCCAAACGAACAATGTAACAAATGGTTTATGTGAAAGAATTTGTTTGCAAGCCACAAAAGTGTTTGACGCGTGTATGAATCAATCCCAAATTGAAGATTATTCACTTACACTTACCAATCAAAACCCTGCCAACCCCACCTATCCGCTAACCTTTATAAGCGGAAATTCGCTTGGCGGAACTGCGACAGTAACAAACCTTGTGGTTACCAGGTTTGATGATAGGCCAAACTTCTCTCGCGTGCAGGCAACAATTAACATTCCTGTAACAGTTACATACACCGATGCCAACAACGTTCCGGGCACGGCAACCGGCACAATAAGCTTAAATCAAGATGTAATTCTTTATG
>CANQZB010000090.1 GCA_947628195.1 uncultured Clostridia bacterium
GCTTGCCCACAAGGGCTACATCTGCAATGGTTTTTAATTCTAAAATAACTTTGTAAGGTTTTACAACTTCGCCCAACTGGCTAAACCTTGGGCTTTGGCGGGTAGGGGACTTAAAAAAGTTGTTTCCTTTGCCACCGCGCCCGCCTTTAAGCGCAACATAAGTTTGTTGGTTGGTTAGCATATCTGCCAGCACTTGTTTGGTTTCGGCATCTTTAATAACGGTGCCACAAGGAACTTTAATAAAAACATCTTTTCCACTTTTGCCGTTTTGTAAATTCCCACTGCCACCTTCGCCATTTTCGGCTTCAAATTTTTTAATATATTGAAAATCTAAAAGTGTATTTTTATTTTTGTCCGCAACAAAAATAATCGAACCGCCATTGCCTCCATCACCACCGTCTGGTCCGCCTTTTGCAACATTTTTCTCGCGGTGGAAGCTAACTTTTCCGCTTCCGCCATTGCCTGCCTTTATTGAAATTGTAACTTTATCTAAATTCATAAATTTTCCTTTATATTAATTAAATTTTTGTAAATTTTTTAAAAAACGATGTAAAATTTTTAATTTTTAAAATTTTTTGTATGGTTTTTGTAATAAATACAAATATTTTTCAACTCGCAAATTTCACATTTTGGGTGAATGGCTTTACAAATCTCTCGCCCAAATAAAATCATTTGATGATGAGTTTTGCTTCGCTCATTTTCTGGCACAATTTTTAACAAACTCATTTCGCATTCAAACGGGGTAGAGCCTTCTTCTGCCAAACCTAAACGTTTTGAAACTCTGTGCACATGGGTGTCCACCGCTATAGTTTGTCCGCCAAACGCGTTGGCTATAACCACATTGGCAGTTTTTCTTCCCACACCGCGCAAAGAAGTTAGTTCTTCAAGCGATGCTGGAATTTCACCATTAAATTTGTTAATGATGTCAGCACTTGTTTCAATTATTGCCTTAGATTTTGCATTATAAAAGCCACAAGGATGAATAATTTGCTTTAATTTTGCCTCGCCCAATTTTAGCATTTTGTCTGGAGTATTAGCAATTTTAAAAAGCTCTTTTGTAACAATGTTAACGCGTTTATCAGTGCATTGTGCAGAAAGCATAACTGCCACAAGCAATTCATAAGGCGTGCTAAAATTTAGCGAACAGCTTGCGTTAGGGTAAAGTCCATTAAGATAGCTTTTTATTCTATCAAATTTTTTCATATTTCTATATTAGCACAATGCTAAAAAATAGTCAATAAAAATAAAAAAGTCGGAAGCCCGACTTTTTTAGTAAACTTTTTCAACTTGTTCGTAAACTCCATTTCTTGTAACGGCAAACACGCCTAAAAGTGTTTCTGTGTTTGTTTGTTTTAACAAACTAATGATTGAATTTAAATATCTGTAATCAGTGCGCGCACTTAAACCACAACTCACTGATATGCTACGAGGGGTGTTGATGATTGTGGCGGTTATGCCAACAAGGCGAAGAGTCTTAACAAAGTTTTGTAAGTTGTTTCGTGATTTAAACGCAATAATTAAGTATTTCATATTAAGCCTCAATACATTTTATTTGTTTTAAAAATTATTTGTGAAATTTACACATTCCGGACTAATCTTTCATACTTTGTTATATGATATACTTTGATAACGCGGCCACAAGTTTTTTTAAGCCTCAACAAGTTAAAAATGCTGTGGTGGATTCTATAAACAAATTTACAGCGAACCCGGGAAGGAGTGGGCATAATCTTTCAATTCAAACGGCGGAAGTGGTTTACAATGTGCGTGAAAAAATTAAGGAATTTTTCAATGCACCAAATTATGAAGTTGTTTTTACAAAAAATTGCACTGAAGCGCTGAATCTTGCAATATTTGGTGTGTTAAATAAAGGTGATCATGTTATAACAACATGCTATGAACACAACTCTGTTTTGCGCCCGCTAGAAAAACTTAAAGAATGCGGTGTTGAAGTTACAACGCTTTTTTGCGATGTTGAAGAATTGCCTAACGAAATAGCTAAAAATATTAAAGAAAACACCAAGCTTATTATTACCACGGCTTGCAGTAATGTTACAGGACAATGTCCGGACATTAAAACAATCGGCGAAATAGCAAAACAGCACAATGTTTTATATTTAGTTGATGGGGCGCAATCCAGCGGGCATATAAAAATAGATTTAACAGATGCAAACATAGATTTGTATGCATTTGCCGGGCATAAGGGCCTTTTGGCAATTACGGGTGTTGGCGGGCTTATAATTAAAAATGGAATAAAAATAAATCCGTTTCTATATGGTGGCACAGGCACGGAAAGCGCAAATTTAACTCAACCAAGCGAAATTCCAGAAGGGTTAGAAGCAGGAACTATTCCAACAATTCCAATAATTTCACTTGGGGCAGGAATTGATTTTTTGACCAAAAATTTTTTTAAAATTATAAAAATAGAACAAAATTTAACAAAATATTTAATAAATAAGGCTAAAAATTTGAAATTTTTAAAAATTTATTCACCAGTTAACGCTAAAAATGTTTTTAGTTTTAATGTTAAAGATTTGGATAGTTCACTAGTTGCAAACATTTTAAACGAGCAATTTAATATATGTGTTCGGGCTGGGCTTCATTGTTCACCGCTTATTCACAAAAAATTAGGAACATTAACAACAGGCGCTGTTAGAGTTTCCTTGGACTTTTTCAACACTTTTGATGAAATAGATGAATTAATAAATGCTCTTATTAAAATAAACAACATGAGGTAATTTATTTAGCATTAATTTTTGGCAATATTTTGCATAAAATGGCAAAAAACAATAGCACACTGCCAAATATTAAATAGTAATAATGATAAGGCAAAATAATTGCGCTAAAAATTAAAATTAAACCGCAAAAGAAATACCCTCTTGCCTTATTTGGCAAAAACATTCCTTTTAAAATATCTTTAAATCTAACTTTGTTGACGCTGTTTTCAATATTTGCACCATCTGGGAAAATGTTATATTTTAAAAAATATTCATCGTAAAGCTTTTGCTTGTTAATAAGATTAATTTCTTTATTTTTAAATATTTTTGTATTAATGTTAAAGGCATAATTATTGCACACAATGTCAAATACATTTATTTTGCTATTAGTGTATTCTTCAAGAGTGTTGTATAAATCGTTTTGCGTAAAATTATCAATGTTAGTGTTAATTATTACTAAATGAGTTTTGTCCTCTTTTACATATGTTAGCTTGTTTAAGAGTAATTTGGTTTCATATTCCTTAGATAATATTTGCTTCATAAGTTTATATTTGTAACTTGTGCTATTTAATTTAAAATTGAAAAAATTTTTATTAATTTCATCGTTTTTGCTCTTAGAAAGCGCTTTTTTTTCGGTTTTTTTGTCTAAAAAGTAGTATAAAACAAAAATTATTGCAAAAGAAAAGGTTAAACTTAACGCGAAAGTAACCCAAAGCGAACGTATATAAAAGTTTATCCATGCGTAGATAATTAGAAAAACTGCAATTGTTATAAAAATTTTATCTATTAAGTTAACAATTTTGAATTTGCTCATAGTATGATTATTTCACATCTTGCTTCATTTAAACAAAAAAGCAAATATTTGTTTGACTTTAAAATTTAAAAAATATATTATTAAGATATGATTAATGAAATTATAGATAAAAAAGTGCACGGTCACACATTAAACAGAGCCGAATATTATGAGGCAGTTGATTATTTGATGAAAAATGGCAAAGATATAACCATCATCAAATTCTTTTTAAGTTTGGATAGCTTTGGAATGACAAACAAAGAAACTTTGTATCTCGCTTCTGCCTTAAGAGATAGCGGAAGGGTTATAAACTACAATCAATTTGTGTTTGAAAAGCATTCTACCGGCGGAGTGGGTGATGGTTCGAGCATGATTTTAATTCCAATTATTGCCAGCCTTGGCTATAAAATGATAAAAACAACTGGCAAATCCATGATTTATGCGAATGGCAGTGCGGATAGGTTTAAAAGCATTCCAAATTTTAACACGCTTTTAACCGATGAAGAGATTAAACGCGCTTTAGATGAAACAAATGCTTGCGTGCTATCCAACAATGGAGATATATGC
>CANQZB010000091.1 GCA_947628195.1 uncultured Clostridia bacterium
GAGATGCGATATGGATAAAAACTAACCAATCTCTGATAAGGTGGGGGTCGGTGGTTCGAGTCCACTCATCTCAACCATTTTAATCTTTGGGGGATTAGCTCAGTTGGCTAGAGCACCTGCCTTGCAAGCAGGGGGTCAGCGGTTCGAATCCGCTATTCTCCACCAAAATAAAACGCCACCATATATGGTGGCGTTTTTCATTTAAAAACAACATATATTGTTGATTTAAAGAATATCCTCAATTGAAAAACTTACTTAGTTTGATACAAAATTTTAATAATTGTTGTTGCTAAATTTCCATTGAAACCAAATTTTTTGCAAAAAAAATGGCAGCTTGAGAAATGCTCTCAGAACTGCCTAAAACTGCCAAAATCGCCCTAAACTTGCGATATTAGTAGTAAATAGTAGTCAAATTGGTTTTTATTTATTTGCCATATTCAAGTAATTCAAAATCTTTAGATTTTAAATAGCCATTCTTGTTAGTAAGTTTAAAACTTAAGAAATGGCCCATTAAATCTGCTACGGATATTTTAGTTTTGAATTCGCCAACAACATTATATTTTGTTTTGATTTTAATGTTATCGAGGAACCATTCTATTTTGTCTGTAAATAATGAATCAATTGTAATTATTCCTTGGAAGTTATTCACATCTATTGATATTATTTTTGGCGGACCTACCAAATCTTGACATCGAGATATTTCAAATAATTTCCTTTTGTCTGATTGATTAAGCTTTGATAATTCGATATTTTCATAAGGATTTATAATCATTGGCACGTTTCTAGTTTTTAATTCAATACCTTCTCCGCCAAAGTTGCTAAGATCGGCAACAATTTTCCAGCGGTAAACTTTATTTCTTTCTTCAAAATCCGAGATTGCTTTGTGAAGATGACTTGCAAATTCCATTTCACTGCAATTATTAACTTTTATGAAATGCATTTTTGCTTCGTTGCCATATCCTAATCTAACTGAATTTTTATAATGTATCACTCCATGACATTTTGTGCAAATGCCAATAATATTTTTTAAAGTTTGGGTTTTGTTTGTTATATTAAAATCCCATACTTCGTGAGCATCTAAATCATCGGTTTCTGCTCCGCAAATTTGGCATCTATGATTTGCTTTCTCATAACAAACATTTCTTAGAGTATCCCAATCTTTTTTAGTTAAGGTTTTGCTTAAATCATTATCCCACGCGCCTAAAGGAAGTAAATTTATTTCTAATTTAAAATTATTCATTTTGCACCTAAATTTCTGGATATAATTCTCCAGCTAAATATTTTTTTGTAAATTCGCTAATACCAATTTTTTTAATCAGTTCTGCTTTGTTGAATGGGTCCACGGCTTTAATGTTGCCTTCCATTTCAGGGAATGGGTCACCATAACAAATAATGGCACTTGGTTTGATTTTTTGAATCATTTTTTCGTATCCTTCCATAAATCCTTTTTTGTTATCTTCTCTTGTATATGTAGAAACTGCAACAACGGAACCTTCTTCTACGCCATCAAAACAAAATTCAAAGCAGCCATAAGAACCCCAAGAAATTGTAGGAATAACCAACATTCCTTGTTTTTGCCAGAAAGCCCCACACCATCTGTTCTTAAAAACACTATCGATTTGACGCGCCAACGGCATATCTTTGTATGTACTAAATTCTGGAGTTAATAGGGCATAGTATTGGTCTAATTTTTCCAACGCCACTTCTGGTTTATCGTATACATTTTCGAAATTCCAATCGTATGTGAAAAAATGAATCGTTTTATTTTGATTATCTATATCATTAGGTTTTGTTTTTAAATAATTCAATAGCTCAATTTTGTCTAAATCTATATTTTGTTTCTTTATTAATGGCATTCCGTATTTACCACTTTTTTCAAATTCGTTTCTAACTAGTCTTTGTTTTTTCTTTCGTTTTTCTTCTTCATAATCCGCATCATTTTCGTTATGAGAAAAAAGCGAACTAAATTGTTCACTTTGCATTCTTTTTCACTCCTTTTTTAAATATAATTAGGATTTTCTACTTTATCCCAAATGTCTTTTACAAATTCATTACCAATTTTGGCATTTTTAATAAAATCTTCTTTATCTTTATAATAATCAAGCGTTTTCTCGCTTCCCATTTCAATTTGATCATTTGACAAAAAGAAGCTGAAACTTATACCTCTATAATCAAATGTTGTTTCGCCATAACAATAAAGCATATCTAAGAAGTCTTCTAAAGAAGGTCTTATTGGTTTGCCTTCAGTTACTAATTTTTTTGCCTTATTTTCTGAAACAATATTGGGAAACATTACAATATCCTGATTTTCGCCATCAAAAATTGAATTGTACCACCCACAATATGGACAATAACCATTACCACTGATATCAACCAACATACTTTTATTACAAACAGAACAATTTTTTTCAATATTTTTTTCAAATGGATTTTTCATAAATTTTTCCTATTGTAACCAATATCTATCGGTTGTTTCATCCCAAATATCTTTCAATAATTTATCATTTATTCTAGCATTAACTTTAAAATCATTGTCGTTTTTGAATACAAAAACTTCTTTAGTTTTAGTATTATAAAGTTGGATTTGAGTGCTGTTTATCTCAGAATCTAATAATTCTACAGCATAACAGACATTGTTGTAAATAAATTGAACTTCACCATAAGCATGCAATGCTTCAACGAAATCGTCTAAATCTGGCTCTAGAGGTTTTTTTTCTAAATAAAGTCGTTTTGCCTTATTTAAAGAAATCAAGTTGGGGTGCAAAACATTGTCAGGGTGTTCGGCATTCATGAAGCAGTTTCTCCAACCGCAATAAGGGCACTTACCTTGACCATATATATCTTTTTCTATTGTTTTGCCACATACTTCACACGTACTATCAATTGTTTTATTATTTATAATATTTTTCTTCATTTATTCTCCTATTCAAAATTTGGATTAGTTAATTCTCCACTAGGACCTTTGTAAGCTGGTCTGCCGGGGTGTTCCCAATTGTCCCATTCCCATTTATGATCGTGCGGAAACTCGTGATTGCCACCATGTTTCCAATCTCTGTCCCAATAAGCATTCCCATTTGGACCATACCATCGTTGTTGTAACAATTCTCCATTTTCGTTGTATAGATCATAACGTGAATTTGGAGTGCCAAATCTATCAAGGGTGCCCACATGCCCAACAACTTTGAAAATTCCGCCGCTTGGCTTACACATTCCCATTATAACACCTCGCATAAAGGAGGTGAACTCAAAAATTTATGCATAATTCTCCTTTTATTTCAAATTACCAAAACAAAAGGAGCCAAAGATTTTAGGTTGTTCTTTTTGTTATTTTATTGCAAGTTATCCTAAAAGGGCAAGCAATTTTCAACCATATAATAACATATAATTTTTTAAATTGATATTATTTATGTCAAAAATTACTAAGTTTTTTAAGAAACTTTTACATTTCATAATCTTGATCGTGTTTGTGTTGGCGTTGCTCTTTTAGTTTGAGCAGGCGGTCAATTTCGGCTTCTAGTTCGGTGTCGTCAAGTTCGGTTTTGGTTTGGTAAGATTGTTCTTGGTTTGTCGGCTCGCTGCCATCTAATGTAAAATTGTTTAGCGAATTTTGTTTGCTAATGCTTTCTTTCGGCCTGAATTGACGGTTTAGAACATCGGTTGCCTTTTTAAAATAAGATTTATCCACCGAGTTGTAGGTGGTTATTGTGGTTTTTACAGATTTGTGACCAAGCAACGCTTGAATAACTTTTGGGTTTTGGTCGGCCTCAAACAACATATTTGAATAGGTGTGGCGAAGTCCGTGAAAATGAATGCCGAGATTGTTTAAATTGTTTCTTTTAAGAAAATTATAAAAAATTTTTTTAGTGCCAGAATA
Source organism: uncultured Clostridia bacterium (assembly GCA_947628195.1). GTDB lineage: Bacteria > Bacillota > Clostridia > Christensenellales > UBA1242 > Onthoplasma. Next base: position 3,875 of record CANQZB010000091.1, read on the forward strand.
AGTGCGGACTTCATTTTCATTATTGCCGAACACAAGTGAATTCTTGGCAATAAAATCAATTTTTCGCTCATCACTTTCAATTTCTCTTTCATATTTATAATCTTTTAATGCTTCAATCAAAATGTCTGGCATTGGCACTTCGCGCACCGAACAAGCGGTTTTTGTTTCGCTTATAACTGTTTTTCTTGCAATAA
>CANQZB010000092.1 GCA_947628195.1 uncultured Clostridia bacterium
AAAGCCTGGAAACACCTTTTATGTGGTCGCTATGTTCGTGCGTGATTAAAATTGCATTTATGCTGTCTGGTGCAACTTTAAGTTCGTTAAGAGCATTTAAAACATAATCAAGGGGTTTGCCGTCATCAATCAACACCCTTGCTTTTTCCGTTTCAACATATGTGCAGTTGCCGCTGCTTCCGCTTGCCAAGTTGCAAATTCGCATAGCGTAATGATAGCAGATTTTGTAATTTTTTGCAACAAATTTAAAATAATTTAATTTGCAATTTTAACAATTTGTTTAACTTTAATATGTTTATTTAAAAACTTAATTTTGCCAAAAATCTTTAATTAAAAGACATATAAATTAAAAAAGCCGTAAATAATTTGCCTTTTTTAATATTGTTTGCTAAAATAAAAGCATGAAAAACAAAGTTGAAGACACAAAAATTGTTTTGGGCGTTAGTTCTGCCAACAATTCATTTGAACTAAAAATTGATTACGCAACCCAAAAAGCCATTTTAAATGGCGAAAATTTCCAAATGAACATAAAGCCATTTGTTAGCAAACTTATGTGCATTGTTTCCAGTTGGGAAAAGGAAATGAAAACTCCAAGCATGGATGGCATTTCATATTATGTGCACATAAAAAAAGACGGAAAAACTTATAATTTTGATGGTTTAAACAAATTTCCAGACAATTTTGACGAGTTTTTATATCTCTTGTATAAGGAAAATGTATGCGAACCTTTGTTTTAGGAGATATTAACAAAAACAAGCAGGCTTTTGAAAGTCGAGTTAAAGCAAGAGTTGAAAAACTTGTTAAATTTTTTGGCGAAGAATATAGAACATCCATTGAAAAAAAGATTGATAAAACATTGTTTGTTGTCACTGATAGGAAATATTTAAGTTCACAACAAGATATGGCAAGTTTAATTAAAATATTTTTGAGTTCAGGCATGGGTGATTTTATTGAATATTTGCCAATTAATGATGCTGAAAAAACAAGTTTGTATAACGACAGATATGCTTTAAAAATAATAAAAGATTTGATAGAAGAAGAAAATTTAAGTGTAAAAAACAACATTGAATTTAGGGCAATGATAATTGCCCATGTGCAAAACTATGGAAGGCGTTATGGAATTCCAATGCTATTTCCTGAATGGATAAAAGAAAATTTTAATAATCCAGACTACATAAAACAATTAGAAGGATATGTGAAAAGAATTAGAATAGACGCAATTAAACACACATTAAAATCTTCTTTAACATTATGGAATAAGGAAACAAAAAAAAGTTATGAAGTTTCTAAGAACCAATTTTATGAAACATATTTTTCCGCATTAAAACTTAAACTTAACGATAATGAAATTTTATGTGCAAAGGAATTGGAAAAGCATTTTGGCAAAAGAATTAGAGAAATTGTGCTTAATGATGGTTGTTTTATGAACAATGCAAACATTGCACAAGTTTATTTGGATTTTTTGAGAATTGACCGCAATTTTATGCACGATTGTGACGAGCAAATGTTTGCAAAAATGTTTGAACTTTTAACGGGAGAAAAGAAAGAGTTTGAAGAATATTTAAAAGACGAAACTTTAATGTCCAAAATTGACAAAATCAATCAAAGTTTGGGCAAAAAATTGTCAAAAAGAAAGCAAAATTCAAAAACAAATGAAAACCTTCAAACGGTAAGAAAACACTTTGAAGAAGAACACATTGTGGATATGGACCAACGTTTAGACGAATTGGAAAATTTTATTGAGTTTAAAATAAATTGTGGGGCATATTTCTCCCCAAGCAAAAAATCTAATGGGGAAATACATCATTTAATAGTGTTGCCGAAACATTCCGCAATGTCAATAACACACGAAATGACACATTCGGCATTTCAATCTGAAAATGACATAGATAAGACGGGAGTTGCAGATTTCCCACATTATCGGGCATTAAATGAAGTTTTGACAGAATATTTTGCTTGTTTAATTGAAGATTTTGACTATAAATATCAATCTACACATTTTAACTTTTATTCTGCCGCATTTCCTTTGCTAAAAGATTTTTTAAAAGACAATTTGGATGTTTTAAAACGATGCTATGCAAACAACAGCATTGAAGAACTTGAAGATTTAATAGGCAAAGAAAATTTGAATAAATTATGTGAAAAATTGGATGCGTTGTTATATACTGAACCAACAAATGGCTACACCGCCACACAAGTGAAAAAGGCATTGCGAAAAAAAGAAAAAATTCCAGCCATTGAAGATTTAAAAAATTTAATGAACGAAATTAAAGAAAATTTGTCAGTTTAACTGGCAATTTTTTTATTGGGTTGGTTTTAAAATTAATTTTTTAAACACTAAACTAAATATCTCATAGGAGTTAAAATTTTGTTGTTTTTCAATTTTAAAAAATAATATGTTGAAAATTTTGTTTGTTTATGATACAATAAAAATATGGAAAAGAAAGGTTTAGTAAAAAAAGCAATAAAAAGAACATTAAAAATAGCCGGTGTAACTATGTTGTCTGGTGCTGTTGTTGCGGCAACTTTTGTTGCTGCAAAGGAAATTCAATATAAGGATAAAAATTATCAATTAAATTATTTAAAGGATGCCTGTGGGGTTGAAAATTTAAATCTTTTTAGCCGTTTATCAATGATGTATGACCAGCCCACAGAGCCAATAAAATATTATTATGACGAAGATTATGCAACTTTGTGTGGTGATGCAACAATAAAAGTGTTAGACAAAGTTTATGGTTATATTGCTGAGATTAACCCAAATTATAGTTATGAGTTTGTAGAAAGTAAAGCGGACGCAAACATTGTTTATAAATTAAGTCAATTAGAAAAAAATTATCGTGCACTTTGTCATATGAATCAGTTTGATTCTTATATTGGCAAAAATACTATTGAAATTCGTGTGGATTATGACCAAATTGTTAAAGAATGTCCAAACAAATCGGAATTGCCAGCTCAAATTGAAGCAACAATTTTGCACGAAACTATGCACACATTTGGATTAAAAGATTTATACGATTCCGATAAATTATATTTAAACAACATAATGTCTGCTAAAGTGGGAGAAGAAAATACTATATCTTCAAATTATGGCGAAAGCGTTGAAATAAAGGCAAATGATTATTGTGAATTATCTATTGCGGAGTTTGCAAATTTACTTATTAACATGGCTCCAGTTGTAAAAGAAGAAGAATTGCCCCAATTGGCAAAAACAATTAATTCAAAGATTAAAGAGCACGAAGAAAAACTTATGGCTAAAGTAAATTTGGCAACAAACGCTTATGAACATCAAAAAATTGATGATAAAATTATTTTTGACACACCCATATTTTGCAGAAAACACGGGAAAAAGATAATTGAAAGTGAAACTGCGTCAAGAATTATTAAAAGCCAAGAGAATTTAAATATTTCAATAACTGGCTCTCATTACAAACTTAAGCTTGACTTGGAAAATGGCGGTGCAGAGGAGTGCGAAGGCAAAGTTGAAAGGCTGGAAAACAATGTTGTGGTTCTTAGGAATGTAAAAACTCATTTTAGGCTTTTAGGTAACGAAAAAGAATCATATGATGCCATAATTTATGATGCTGTGTTGGTAAAGGTTAATGATGAATATCTTATGTTTACAGATTATAACCGCCCAGTACCCACTCGTTTGATTGAATTAACAAATGAAAATAAGCCTGATTTGTCTTTTTAGGTTTTAAAATAACACAACACAAATTTTAACAACATTGTTATAACTTACTTAACTTTGTTTGTCTTTTATTTTGTTTTGTGTTAAAATAACCTTATGAAAAACACAATGAGGAATGAAATAAAACAAGAAAGGGCGTATCTCGTTTGCCCATATGTTGATATGGACGGGGCGGAATATCGCAGCAAAGAATTGGAACTGTTGGCTCGTTCGGCACTTTTAGATGTGGTTAAGTGCAATGTTTTTTTGGTTAAAGAAACAAACGCGCGCACCTATTTTGGCATTGGCAAAGCCGAGCAAATTAGGGATGAAG
>CANQZB010000093.1 GCA_947628195.1 uncultured Clostridia bacterium
CGTTAAAAAAATTGGATAGCACCCTGGTTATAATTTCCCAACGCGCCACAAGCATACAGAACGCCGACCTAATTATTGTGTTGGATAACGGCGATGTGGTTGGCATGGGCAAACATAGCCAACTGTTAAAAAGCTGTGAAATTTATAAAGAAATTTATGAAAGTCAATCTCATTAAGCATTTCTGCCAACAAATGCAAACAATTAATTATTGTTAATGCCGGTGTATTGCAAACTATAACTAAAATTAAACAAAGGGCAAATATGAAAACAAAAAACATTAAAGGGATTATTAGCAAATTGTTCCACTTTGTAAAGCCTCACAAAGCGGTGTTTTTCATATCTGTTTTATTTGACCTTCTTGCCATAATTGCGAATATGATTATTCCAATATTTTCCGGCTATGCAATAGACACAATGATAACTGTTGGCAATGTAAATTTCTATTTGTTAATAAAATATTTAGTTATAATTGGCGTGCTTACAATTTTCAGTTCGCTGTTTGAATGGCTGGGTGGGCATTTTACAAATATTTTAACCTTCCGCACAAGCCAATCCATGCGGGAAGCCATTTACAACAAACTAAATTATGTGCCTATAAAATATATAGATAACACCTCTCATGGCGACATTATGAACACCATGATTGCCGATGTTGAAAATGTAACCGATGGCTTTTTGGAAGGCTTTAAAACCGTTATAAACGGAGTGTTTCAAATTCTAGTTGTGGGCGTGCTTATGTTCGCTTTAAATTGGAGTTTGGCAATTGTGGTTATTATTGGTGCACCGCTTTCACTGCTTTTAGCAATTTTAATAACGCGCAAAAGCAAAAAGTTATATCGCGCCCGCGTTGAAATGCAAGGAAGCATGAGCGGATTTAGCGAAGAAATGATAACCAACATGAAAATTATTAAAGCGTTTAACGATGAGGCAGACACAAATGCGCGCTTTGAAGATATAAACAAAAAACTTTATTCGGCAAGTGAAAAGTCAATGTTCTATGCCTCGATTGCCAACCCAACCTCCAAACTTGTTAACGGCATTTTGTATGGAATGCTTGCAATGTTTGGGGCAATTTTTGTGCTTAACGGCAGGGTGGCGCGCATAGGCATAATTTCCAGCTTTTTAAATTATGCAGAAAATTTCACCAAGCCGTTTAACGATTTAACCAGCATTTTTGCCGACCTTAACATTGCTATTGCTTCTGCCAACCGCGTGTTTGAACTGCTGGGCGAAGCCAACGAAATTAGCGATGCTGATTTGCCAGAACTTAAAAAGTGCAACGGCGAGGTGGAAATTAAAAATGTGTCGTTCAGTTATGAAAAATCTTTTAAACTTATAGAAAATTTAAACCTTTCAGTTAAGGCGGGTCAGCGCGTTGCCATTGTTGGCCCAACCGGGTGTGGCAAAAGCACAATTATTAATCTGTTAATGCGCTTTTATGATGTGGACGCAGGCAGTATAAAGGTTAGCAATAAGGATATTCGCAAAGTTACGCGCAAGTCATTTAGAAGTTTTTACGGCATGGTACTTCAAGAAAGTTGGCTTTATAACGCCAGCGTTAAGGATAATGTTGCATACGGCAAGCCTAACGCCAGTTTGGATGAAATTATTGAAGCGTGCAAACTTGCCGGCGCACACGCATTTATTGAAAAATTGCCACAGGGTTACGATACAATTATAAGCGAGCGGGCAGATAACATTTCTGCCGGGCAGAAACAACTGCTGTGCATCGCGCGCATAATGCTACTTAAACCGCCTATGATGATTTTGGACGAAGCCACCAGCAATATTGATACGCGCACCGAAATGAAAATTCAACAAGCATTGGATATTATGATGCAAGGGCGCACATGCTTTATTGTGGCACATAGATTAAGCACAATAGAAAATGCAGACACAATTTTGGTTATGAATAAAGGCAAAATTATAGAGCAAGGCAAACATAAAGAACTTTTGGCAAAACACGGGTTTTATTATAAATTATTTAACAGCCAGTTTGCTGGCAAATAGAGGGTGGCATTCGCCACCTTTTTCATGTCATTGCTAGGAGTTTGACCATTGGGTTCCCCACAAAACAACTTGCTTGTTTTGAAGTGGAAGAGGAACAAACTGCTCGCCCTAGCAAGTTAATATTTCGCCGTGCAAAAGTGTTTGCCCTTGCTCAACTAGCACTTGCGGGCTGCGCCTCCCCACTGCGAAACTAGTTCTTGTGGGGTCTCCATAAAATGATTATGTTTGCAATACTTTGCAAACTAGTAAAAGTGCAGTTTGTGACGAGGGCGTGCAAACGAGCAGCGTTTGGCTGGGCTGCAGCCCAGCCCGTGCGATAAATATCGCACGCACGCCCCTACCTTGTATTGATTTTATTAAAAAAGCCTTGACAGTAATTTTAAAAAAAGTTAAACTAAAATTGTATGATAAATCAAAGTAAAACCAATGAAGTTAATTTAAAAAACAAAAAATTTAACTTTTGGCAGTATTTTAAACCGCATAAATGGCTTATTGCGACTTATATTTTTATGCAGGTGATATTTATTGCAATATCTGTTGCCATGACCATGCTCGGCGCGCAATTTATTGCAAAAGTAACCACGGGTGCATATCAAACTGCAATTCACATTCTTTTAATTGAACTTGTAATTTATATTGCCAACCGTGTGCTTAGTTATGTTGACCACTACGTGTATTATCAACTAGAATTTAGGGTAACCAAGGCCATGTGTTTTGATATTGTTGAGCAATCGTTTGGTGTTGCCTCTAAAGCGTATTCTGACCACAACACTGCCAACTTTACTAAACGTATTGGCGATGATCCATATACAATTTTTGAATCCTGCAATATAATTGTTGGTAGGGTAGCAAGTTTTATTAACGCGACAATTGTGGTTGGCTATATATTCTTTGTAAGTTTGCCTGTGGGCTTGGTGTGCCTTGCATCCGCCTTGCTTGGCATTGTTATTAACATCTACCGCAAAAACAAGGTTAGAAAAATGCAAAAAGAAAATCACAAGCGCAACGAAAAATATTCTAGCCTATTAAACGAAGTTGTTAGAAGCGAAAGGGATATAAAATCCTTAAATTTGGAAGAAAAATTAGTAGAACAAGCAAAATCTACATATAATGAGGATAAACAATATTCAATTAAAACCGGCCTATTTGATTACCGCTGGTGGTCAATTCAACAATTTTGCGGATACATATTGAACTCAGTGGTTTTAATTTTAGGCATAAAATTTTTGGATATGGGGCTTTTGACCCTTGCATCGTTTATGATTATTAACCAAAACCGCGGTTATTTAAACGATTTAATTTATGGGTTTGAACAAATTTACACACAATATAACAACATAGGGCTTGCTGTGGAGCGCATTAGCGAACTTTATGAAGATGACGAGTATGAACTAGAAAAATTTGGTGCAGTTAGTAGGCATCACATTGATGGCAAAATTGAATTTAAAAATGTTGGGTTCAGTTACATTGAGTATAAGCAAAGGGACGAAAAAGAAATTCAATCGGAAAAGAAATCTAACAAGCGCCAGCACATAAAGGCAAAAGTGCCAACGCGCGTGGTTACCGGCAAAAACAAAGTGTTTGAAAATTTAAGTTTTGAAATTCAGCCAAACACCACTGTTGCGTTTGTGGGCAAATCGGGCAGTGGCAAAAGCACAATTCTAAATTTAATTTCCAAAATGTATGTGGTGGACAATGGCAAAATTACAATAGACGGCGTGAACATTAATAGTTTGAATAAGGATACAATCCGTTCGTCAATTTCGCTTGTTAACCAGTTCCCTTACATATTCGATATGACCATTAAAGAAAACTTATTGCTTGCAAAACCCGATGCAACAGATGCCGAACTTGAACAAGTTATTAAGGATAG
>CANQZB010000094.1 GCA_947628195.1 uncultured Clostridia bacterium
GGTTGGTCCAATTCCGCCACGTGTGCCTTGCTGACCTTGTATCCCTCTTGGACCGGTTGGGCCTTGCGGTCCTGCCGGGCAGATGCACTGAATTTCCTTCCCGTTTTCACTGCCGTTTGTGCCGTTCGGCTTTATTGGCATTCCGCCTTCGCCACTGCCGTTGGGGGTTATGGGCTTGCTTGGCATAATTGCGCCCGTATCCGCACCGTTTCCGCCCATTCCGTTTCCGCCAGTGCCGTTTCCGCCTGTGCCGTTTCCGCCAAAGCCAGCGCCCCCGTTAAAGCCTGCCGTTCCGCCCTGCGCAAGGTTGTTATTAAAAGCCAAAATTAAATTTCCGTTTTGCACAGTTTCGTTCGTTTTTCCGCTTGCTTTTTTAAAACTTTTGCCATATATATTTTCACTGCCGGGCGCGAAATACGATTGCACGCCCAAGCACGCTGTAAAATGCTTTTTCATTGAATACTCCTATTGCATAATATGAACATTCGTCTATTTTGTTTAATTCATTTCATGCGCAGAATTTATGCCAAACTCCTCTTTATTTCCGCAAAATTTTTTACACTTTTCCGCCAAAATTCTGCCAATTTTCCGCCAAAATTCCGTCAAAATTTCCGTCAAAATTTCCGCCAAAATTCTGCCAATTTTCCGCCAAAATTCCGTCAAAATTTCCGTCAAAATTTCCGCCAAAATTTCGCCAAAAATTCTGCAAAATTGCATATCAAATATTTGACTTTTTTCGCCAAATTTTTTATGCTATTTAAAAGAGGTCAAAATGAACAAATTGTATTTCAAATATGGTGCTATGGGTAGCAGTAAAACCGCGCAGGCGTTAATGTGCAGATATAACTACATTACAAAAGGTTTTTATGTTTATTTGTTTAAGCCGAAAACTGACACGCGCTGTGTGGTGGACGGCAAGCCCATGGTAAGTTCGCGCATTGGCCTGAAAAATGAGTGTATCGAGTTTGATAAAAATGAAAGTTTTATTTCCTTATTTAAGCAGTATGTAAACACCTTAAAAAGCGTGTTTATTATTGACGAATGCCAGTTTTTAACCACCCAGCAGGTTAACCAACTTAAACTTGTTTCGCAAAAAATTCCCGTGCTGTGCTACGGCCTGCTAACGAATTTTAAAACTCAACTTTTTGAAGGCAGCAAACGCTTGGTTGAAATTGCCGATTCGCTAACTGAAATTAAGTCCGTTTGCAAGTGCGGAAGTAAGGCAACTGTCAACGCGCGGATTGTAAACGGCAAAATTGCCACCACGGGCGAAGAAGTGCAAATTGGCGCAGACGAAAGTTACGAGGGCATGTGCTACAACTGCTTCATTAAAAGATTAAAAGAACAAAACTAACTAAAATTTTGCAGTTCCAATAATCACTAATTTCTAATAGAAGCAAAACAAAAAAGAACTAAGCGTTCTTTTTTTATTTGATTTTAATAATTTAATTCCGCATTATTAAACGGAATAGCGGAGCAAACAAGTTAAGGCTTATGTTTGTGAAGTGCAAGAATAATTGGGGTCCCCACAAGAACTGGCTCGGGGTCCCCATGAGAACTTGTTTCGAAATGGGGCAAGTCGCAGTAAACAACCTTATTTAATACGGAAAAGGAGTAATGAGGGAAAAACACGCAAGTGGTGTTCCCTCATAATAGCGGAGCAAACAAGTTATGGCTTATGTTTGTGAAGTGTAACGCAACAAACTAGCTAAAACGCAGTTTGCGATGCGTGGTGCAGTTAAAGGGACTTGAACCCTTACGGTGTTGCCACCACTAGAACCTGAATCTAGCGCGTCTGCCATTCCGCCATAACTGCTCGTCGCAACTCTCGCTATTGCCAATTTGCTCCATTATATTACGCAAATGTAGGCCTTTTGTTCGGTTGCTTGCTCAATATTTATTATAACACTTTATTTATTTTTGTCAAATAACTTTTTTTGTTTTGGCAATCATTAGTTAATAATGTTAATATTTCTTTACTTTAAATTTAATTTATAATATAATTAACATTATACCTAGGAGGAAATTGTGGTAATCACAGTTGTTTGCGATGTTTATGGTGAAGAAAATAACGGCACCGTTGTTGCGGAAAATAATCTTATCCGCCACCTAAAAGCGTGCGGGCATGAAGTTAGGGTGCTGTGTTCCAATCAAAAATATGTTGGGGAAAAGGGTTTTTACATTGTTCCCAACTTTAATTTTGGCAAACTTCTTAACGCGTATGTTGCAAAGGTGGGCGTAGAGCTTGCAAAACCGAATAAGGACATTATTCGCGCTTCTTTTATGGGTGCGGACCATGTGCATATAATGATTCCTCTTGCGCTGGGCATTGCCTCTGCCAAAATTGCCAAGGAAATGGGCCTATCCGTTACGGCAGGCTTTCACATGCAGGCGCAAAACTTTACAAGTTATGTTAAATTAAACAAATTGAAGTTTGTTAACAATTTCGTTTATAAATTTATTTACAAGCACATGTACAGCATGGTGGATGGCATACACTACCCAACCAAATTTATTCGTGATGAATTTGAAAGCAAAATTAAACGTACCACCCCGGGCTACATCATATCCAACGGCGTGCACGATTATGTTAAAAAGCGTTTTTCACCAAAGCCGGAAGAGTATAAGGACAAAATTGTGGTGTTAACCACGGGAAGATATTCGCGTGAAAAGAGCCAGGATACGCTAATTAAAGCGCTTAAATATTCCAAGTATAGCGATAAAATTCAGCTTATTTTAGGCGGTGCAGGCACAAAGGAAGCATATTACAAAAAGTTATGCAAAAAATTGTCGAAATATATTAAAAATCCGCCTCTGTTTAAGTTCTATTCCCGCACGGAAATAATAGACGTTTTAAATTATGCAGATATTTATGTTCACCCTGCCCAGTTTGAACTTGAAGGCATCTCTTGCATCGAGGCCATAACGTGCGGAAAGTTGACCATTGTGTCCGATTCTCCATTAAGTGCCACCAAAAATTTTGCAGTTGATGAAAAATGTATTTTTAAATGCCGAAACCCTAAATCTCTTGCCCAGGTGCTGGATTATTGGATAGAGCACCCGGAAGAAAAGAAAATTGCGGAAGAAAAATATTTAAAAAGTGCGCCTGCGTTTAATCAGGAAGAGTGCATGAAAAAGATGGAAGCAATGATTTTAAAAGTCCATGCCGAGCACTTAGAAAATTTAAAAAATAAAGATGACGATTCAAAAAAAAACGAAAAATTTAAAACAGAAAAACAATTAAAAAAACAATTAAAACAGCAGGCAAAAAAACAGGCAAAACAGGAAAAGCGCAAACAAAAAAAATTGGCAGAGGAACAGCGCAAATATGCAAAAAAAATTATATATTATTCGGATATGTTGAATGACGATTTTGCTTCCACAAACATAAAAGCTACCAATGTGGATAAAAATTTTAAATTCATTCACAAAAACCCAATTTGGCGCGTTTCTTCGTTTTTAATTTTCCACGTTATTGCCGTGCCGGCACTGTGGATTTATGCAATATTTTTTAGGCGCGTTAAATTTGTTAACAAAAAGGCAATTAAAAAATTAAAAAACAAAAAAGCGTTTTTCTATGGCAACCACACCGCATATTTGCTTGATGCCTGCATCCCAAACTTTGCAAGTTACCCAATGCGCAACAAAATTATTGTGTCGCCAGATACTGTTTCAATTAAAGGAATTAAAAATTTAACCCAAATGCTGGGTGCGCTTCCAATCCCTAGCGAAACTTCCGGCATGAAAAACTTTTATAAAGCGGTGGAATATTATCATAAAAAATTTCATTTAACCATTTACCCAGAAGCGCACATTTGGCCGTATTACACAGGCGTTCGC
>CANQZB010000095.1 GCA_947628195.1 uncultured Clostridia bacterium
CAATAGATAAATCCGGCCTAAATGTAGATAATATAGACTTTTTCTTTGGCGGAGATTTGTTAAATCAAATTGTAAGTTCGTCTTACACGGCAAGAGAGTTGGGCGTTCCGTTTATTGGCTTGTATTCCGCCTGCGCAACAATGGCAGAATCATTGGCTCTTGCCAGCATTTTTGTGGATAACGGACTTGCAGAAAATGTTGTTGCTGGCACTTGTACGCATTTTAGCAGTGCAGAAAGACAATATCGTTTCCCGTTAGAATTAGGCAATCAGCGCCCGCCCACAGCGCAATGGACAATCACTGGCGGAGGCGCTAGCATTATTTCCAATAAGCCAAGTAATATTAGAATTTCGGCAGTAACATTTGGTAAAGTTGTAGATTTTGGCATTGGAGACGTCAACAACATGGGTGCAGCCATGGCACCTGCCGCTTGCGATACAATCCGTGAACATATAAAGAATATGGGGCGAACTTCTAAAGATTATGACTTTATTATGACGGGCGATTTGGGCAAGTTGGGCAGTGAAATTTTAATTGACCTTATGGAACACGATGGAATAACTTTGGGTAAAAATTATTCCGATAGTGGTTGTATGATTTATGACAAAAGCGAGCGTGTGTTTATGGGCGGAAGTGGGGCTGGTTGCAGTGCCAGTGTGTTAAATTCCTATCTGTTAAAAAAACTTAATTCTGGCGAGTTTAAACGTGTTTTATTGGTTTCCACCGGTGCATTAATGAGCACAACAACATCGCAACAAGGGGATACTATTCCCGGCATTGCACATGCGGTTGAATTGGAATATGTGGGCGTAAAAAAGCCAGAAAATAATATAAATTTTGGCAAGTCTGCTAGCACAAAATTAAAAAAGGAGGCCAAAAATGTTTAGTGTTTGGGATTATGTAATATCTTTTTTAGTTGGCGGGTTTATATGTTTTCTTGGTCAAATTTTGGTTATCCGCACAAAAATCACAACAGCAAGGATATTGGTGCTATTTTTAATTATAGGTATGGTGCTAGAAGTGTTTAATGTTTATGCGCCATTCCGTGAATTTGCAAAAGCCGGGGCAACTGTGCCTATTATTGGGTTTGGGGCAAGCCTTGCCCGTGGCGCAATTATGGCAGTTAAAGAATATGGAGTTATTGGTATTTTTACAGGAGGTTTAACGGCAACAGCCGGCGGAATTTCCATGGCTATATTCGCATCTTTCATTTTTGCATTAATATTCAGCAGTAAAACAAAACGTGGTGGGCATTAAGAAAAAACAAGAATTTTGGCGAAATCAAATATTATAAATATAATTTAATATTATTAAGTATGAGAAAAGAGCGGGATAAAAGAAGAATAGTGCTGTTAGTCCTTCTCTTTTTATTTTTAATTTTAGCCGTTAATTATTATTTTTTTGTTGTTAGCCCTGTAATTATAAGTTATTCTCGGGCAGAAACGCAAGCGCTAACTGAAAAAGCGGTTAATGTTGCAGTTAGTAATGTGTTAAACCGCACTATAAGCTATGACAGTTTAATAGATATACATTATACGCAAGATGGTGAAATTGCTTCTTTTTCTGCAAATCAGTATGAAATTAATACAATTTCGCGTGAGATTGTTAAAGAAGCGCAGTTCCAAATGAATTCATTGGGCGAAGACGGGTTAAGGTTAAACATCGGCACATTTTCAGGCATTCCGTTTCTAATTGGGCGCGGACCAAAAATAACATTAAAACTTGTTCCTATTGGCGCAGTTAGCAGTGAATTTGAAAGCCATTTTGATTCGGTTGGCATAAATATGACAAAGCACACGCTGTATTTTTATATAAAAACTCATGTTAATATTGTGCTTCCAGTTAAATCTTATGATGTTTATTCAAATATACAAGTTATGTTGGCAGAAAGCATAATCGTTGGCAAAGTGCCAGATGTTTACTTAAATGGCGGAAGTGTTGGCAAATCTTTAAATTTAGTGCCTTAAAAAATTGCAAAAAGTTTAAAATAGTGCTATACTTGCTTTATGTTATATTTCGATAATGCTTCCACAACAAAAATAAGCCCAAATTCGCTTAACGCCTTTATTAAAGCAAGCGAAAAGTTTTATAATCCTAGTGCGTTATATATGCCTTCAATAGAAGTAAAAAAGGATATAGAGGATGCTCGCAATTTTTTTATAACTGCCTTAAATGGAAGCGCTGGCTCAACATTTATTTTTACAGGAAGCGCAACTGAAAGCAACAATGCAGTGCTTGCAAGCAATATTACAAGAAAAGATAAAAAATATCTTATTTCGTCTGGCGAACATAGTTCAATTTATGAGTGTGCCAAACATTATCTTGAACAAGGATACAATATTAAATTTATCCCACTTTTAAAAAATGGCTGTGTTGATAGCGAAGCCTTGTTTAAAGAACTTGATAAGGATACTGCTTTTGTATCCGTTATTCATGTTAGCAATGAAACTGGCGCAATTAACAACATTAAAGAAATAACATCGCACATAAAAAATTATAATAAAAATATTGTTGTGCATAGTGATGGAGTGCAAGCAGTGGGCAAACTTAAAATTAATTTAAAGGATTTAGGGGTGGATTATTACACAATATCCGCACATAAAATTAACGGACCCAAAGGGATAGGTGGGCTATATATTGCGCACCCAAATAAATTTAAACCCTTAATATTGGGCGGAGGGCAGGAATTGGGATTAAGGTCTGGCACTGAAAATGCGCCAAACATAATGGCATTTAAAACTGCATTAAGTGAAGTTGAAATTAACGATTTTTCTAAGCACAAATTAGCATTATTAAATGAATTAAAAACGGATTATTTGCTTGTTTCTAAAGATAATTGTGCAAACAACATAATTTCACTGTGTTTTAAAGGTGTTAGAGGTGAAACTATAGAACATATGCTAGAAGAAAAGGGATTTTTAATTGGCACGGGCTCTGCTTGTAACAGCAAGGCTGGTTATAATAGAGTGCTTAACAATATTGTTCCAAAAGAATTTTTGCCCGGGGCGGTAAGAATAAGTTTTGGTAAAGACTTATCGGTGGAAGATTGCAAAAAATTGGGGCAAGAATTAACTCGTGCTGTAAATACTTATAGGGAGAAAATTAATTAATGGAAAATGTAATTTTAATACGATTTAATGAAATTCATTTAAAGGGCGGAAACAAAAAATATTTCACCAAATTGCTTATTAATAATGTAAAAGATGCCATAGCCGGAACAACTTGCAGGGTGGAAAATATCCAAAACAGATTGTTGATAAGAAATTTTGAAAATTATGATGAGCTGGTTGATAAATTAAAATTTGTGTTTGGGGTTCATTCCATATCGCCCGCTGTTGAATTAAGCAATAATGTAGATGAAATAAAAAATTATATAAGCAAAATAAAAATTTCGGGCAGTTTTAAATGTAAAGTTAATAGGGCAGACAAATCTTTCCCAATAAAATCTAACGATTTTTCAGCCGATCTTGGTGAAATTGTGCTGAACAACAATAAAGATGCGCAAGTAGATATTCACACACCCGAGCATTTAATAAATGTGGATATCCGCGAGAACGGGAAAACATACATTTTTAATGAAATTTATTATGCATATTCTGGGCTGCCACTTAGCGAACATAGAGATGGCCTTTTACTTTTAAGTGGAGGAATTGATAGCCCCGTTGCTGGATTTTGCATGGCAAAACGTGGCTTAAGGCAAGATATTTTGCATTTTGATAGTTTTCCTTACACAAGCAAAATGGCCAAGGAAAAAGTAATAACACTTGCAAAAAAAATAAAGACTATAATCGGTGCAAAATACATGTATGTCTGCAGTATGACAAA
>CANQZB010000096.1 GCA_947628195.1 uncultured Clostridia bacterium
TCAAACCAATCGCTTTTTTCTGCTTCCCAAGGGAAACCTATTGCGTCAAGGCGAGCAATCATTTCGTCTGTTAAAATAGTACCATCGCCTTTACCCTTTTTTGCTCGACGAATCATACTTACACGCGTCCTTAAAGGACTGCTTCTGCTCACCACTCCTTTAAAATCAGAATGAGAAGCTTTGTAACTTAATAAATCTTTATAAAATTCTTCAAACCAATCGCTTTTTTCTGCTTCCCAAGGGAAACCTATTGCGTCAAGGCGAGCAATCATTTCGTCTGTTAAAATTGTGCCATCGCCTTTACCCTTTTTGGCTTGGCGAATCATATTTACGCTCCGCCTTAAATAAGGATTATCTCTACTGAGTAATCCCTCAAAATTAGGATGAGAAACTTTGTAACTTAATAAATCTTGATATAACTTTTCAAACCAGTTGTGGTCTTGATTATAAGTAAAAATATTTTTTCGTAGTGCATTTATAAATTCAATTTCGCTATAATTTTCAATGCTTAAAGTAAAGTCTGCGACATCACCCATGTCTGTGCCAGAAGTTCCATTACCATCCCCGCCTTTTGCCTTACCCTTATTAACTTTTTTCACTAATGCTTTAACCTCATCAACTTCCACATAGTTAAGGTTAGCAACAAGGTCTAATACAAGCGGTTTTTGTTTTTGCCCTACCGATAGCACTCTGCCAAGTTGTTCCAAATATATTATGCGGGAAGACGTGCCACGTATCATAATAATTCCGTCTATGCCGTCAACATGCAGACCTTCATTTAACATATTAATAGCATACAAAAGTTTTAAGCTTTTTGATTTGTCTTTTTCAAACGCTTTAATAATTTTATGGTTTAATTTGTTGCCCAATTTGCTATAAACACTATATTTTTTTATCTTTTTAACGCCGGCAACTTGTGCGAACCAATCTTCTGCCTGATCCATAATGGACTTCATTCTATGAATAGATTCGCCATCTTCCTGTTCATATTGACCCGCTGGGCAAAAGATTATATACTTACCGGTTAAAAGTTCGGGGTTGTCAAATTTCCTTTCTATGATAGTAGAGATATCATTGATATTGGCAATCATGCGTTTGGCTTTTTTAAGTTGGTCTAAAAATGCCAAAATTTCTTTACGCTCATCACCGTCTGCTGTTTTTAACCTTTCCTTAAAATCCGCAATGGAAGAATCAATAAACTTTTCATCTTCGCCAAAATCCACTTTTGCTAGTGTGTAATTCGGATTTGGCAAAACACCATCCCTCAACGCATCGGCAAGCGAATATCTTGAA
Source organism: uncultured Clostridia bacterium (assembly GCA_947628195.1). Classification (GTDB taxonomy): domain Bacteria; phylum Bacillota; class Clostridia; order Christensenellales; family UBA1242; genus Onthoplasma. Next base: position 1,294 of record CANQZB010000096.1, read on the forward strand.
ACGGGCTCTCGGTTATTAAAATATTTTTTTAAATCCACACCATCACTGCGTTCAAGTGTTGCAGACATGCCCAAGCAAAGTGCATCCGGGTTATTTTGCATCAAATTTTCCACACTTTTGCCCCAAGTTGGTGCACCCATTCTGTGCGCTTCATCAAAAATGATTATATCATATTTGTTCTCCGCCCTGCTTTTTAGCCCTTGATATAGGCTGGTTTCAAAATCTATATTCAACTGTTGCTTTACTATTTTTAACTTTTTTTGTTTTGAAAATGAATCCAACTTTTCGTCAGTGTAGTTTAGCAGGGTTTTAAGCAAAGTATCTATAAAATATTCATCAATTACATTAGCTGGGGATACAAACAACACCCTTTTACCTTGTGCGTGGTCTATTAAAAACTTTATGGCCAAATAGGATTTACCCGTGCCTGTAGCTTGCTCAAAAAGCACTTTTTTGCCCTGTGAAAAACCTTTGATGATTTTTTTATACACTTTTTGATTGTGCATCCTTAAAATTCCATCATCAAAATTTGTTTTAAAATCTTTAAAATATTGATTGTCAATATTCCTTTCAAACGTTTCAATAACCAGTTTGTTTGGCATTTTAACCCCCATATTATTTAGTTAATTATAACATAAATAAACAATATTGTCAATAGGCAAATTAAAGCAAGCAAAACTTTTAAATGTTTTGTAATTTAAAAAAACACCAGCGGACTGGTGCATTTTTTACAACAATGCTAGAGTTATTGTGCCTTTTGTGGAGTGAGATTCCTCATTATAATATTCGTTAATTGCGCCAAGCCTTGCAACCATGCCTTCAGTTTGCTTTGCTTGCCACCTATTGCGCCTACTAATTGCGCGCCTTTTCCTTGCCAATTCTTCATTAAGGGTGTTTTCATATTTTTTTAGCATTTTAATTTCGGTTTTAACATTGTTAAAATATGGTTTGCGCTTGCCTGCCAAAGTTTGCTGTTTCATTATATCATAAAATGTGCTACCGTACTCTGCAATTCTTGTGTAAGTATCCTCTGTAAAAAAGTCATCACGCAGACCATAGAAAAAGTCAAAATTTCCACCATAATTTAAGTGTTGTTTAAAAAATTCATAATAAACTTTGCAAATTGCCATGTCCCTTTCCTGCTTGGTTAAAGGCACCAATTTGCCATTTACGCGTTTTTTCATTTTATCCACATTGGGTAAAATTTGTTCCTTTCTTGATGCGCGTGTGTTGCGCAGTTCCGTTGGCTTATAAACCATTAAACTTTGTTCCATATTTTCTCCTTAATTAAGTTGCACAACCGCCACAGCGTAACTTGCCGTGTGGGATATGCTTATTTCAATTTCTTTTTTCTTGTTTGTATTTAGAATTTTAATTATTTCGTTGTTTAAATTTATGTAAGGCTTGTTTGAATTAGTATGCAAAACTTCTATGTTTTTATATTTAATTTTTTTATTATCAACAGCCTTAATAAAGGCCTCTTTAACGCAATAAAACCCGCAAAAATGTTGGGCACTGTTTTTTTGTTTGCTGGCATATTCAATTTCTTTTTCTGTAAAAATGCGTTCAAGTTGTTTTGTGTTCCAGCTGTTAAATCTATCAACTTGTTCAATGTCTATGCCTAACATATAAGCATTATAACACAATTTTTTTTATTTGTAAACAATTTGAGTAAAATTTTTAAAATTCCTCTAATTCAACATTTAATTTGTTTAGCGTGGATTTTATTGTTTCATAGTTATATCCCTTGCCAGATAAATGCCTTATCAACTTATCCTTAACTTCTGCCAAATTTTTGTTTTTTAAAAACTTTTGCGCTTGTTTTAAGCAGATTTCGCCATCGTCCTTATTTAACAAAACTTCATCAATTATGTTGGCTTTAACCCCAAAAGAAATTAGTTTTTGCTTTAATTTGTTTGTGCTGTAATTTGGGTTGGAATTAATGTAACTTTTTGCAAAATTTTCATCATTTATTATGCAATATTCCTTTAATTTATCAATAACCGCATTAACTGTTTGTTTGTGATACCCTTGTTTGTATAAATAATCTTTAATTTGTTGCTCTGTTTTAAGTTTGCTGGATAAATATTTTGTAACTTTTTCTAAAGCTATTAAAATGGAACTTTCCGCTACGGCCGAACTAAAAATTTCATCTTCTACTTCACCTTTTTTAATAGAATGTTTTACAATTGATTCACTATGCAATTCAAAACTTCCGCCATCTGTGTTCACAACAAAAACATTAGTGTTGTTTTTATTTTTTAGTTTAATTGAATTTATTTTCATATGTTTATTTTAACATATTTAATAAAAAAAGTAAAATGTAACAAAAATGTTTTTGTTTTTAATAAAATTTGGTATAATTATTTTTAAGGAGATGTTATGAAAATTAAAAATATTTCTGCTTATGAAGTTATTGATAGCCGTTCCAACCCCACTGTTGAGTGTGAGGTTACTTTGGATAACGGCATAAAGGCACGTGCAATGGTG
>CANQZB010000097.1 GCA_947628195.1 uncultured Clostridia bacterium
ATCCACATAAGCGGTGTTAATTTGGTCTTCGAAATCGGAATTGATTTGGTCGGATGTGCAAAGGGAATAAACTGCGATGTTGGAATCGGTTGGGGTGGAATCGGTGTAAGAGACATCCAAAGCGTAATCTATGCCACCATCGTTAGTGAAGGTATATTTAAACACAACGAAATCGTCTTCCGCGGAGAGGTCGATATAAGTTTGAGTAGGTTTTAGCACGCCGGCGAGGTTAGTTTTATTATCGAAAGTTAGCGTGGAAGCGCCGGAAGGAGAGCCATCAACCGTCATATTATTCCAACTGCCGGAGTTGCCCACTTTCCACTGAGCGGAGGCGGAGCCTTTAATGTCAGTAACCGTGTAGCGCACTGTAAAAGTGGTGGTAAATTTTTGTTGAGTTACTGCCCAGACGCTGATAAGAGTTACCAAAGCGATGGCGATGATAACAAACACCAGGCTTATGCTAACAGCGATTTTAGATTTAGTATTCATAGGAATCTCCTTTACTTTTTTAGTATTATACCCTTTTATTTTACAAATTGTCAAGATAAAAGTAAAGTTTTTTTAAATTTTAAAGCAATTATTTAGCGTGCGGGGGCGCGCGCGTCGCGCCAGCGACGCAAAAAAGGCACTGAAAGTGCCTTTTTTAAAAGCCCGAAAGGGCTTTGCGCGCCCCTATTTTTTATCGTTCTTTTTGCCAAACATTTGAGATAAAATTTCGTCTATTTTTTCTTTATATCTAATGCTTAGATAGAACAGCACGCCAATAACAACAAAAATTATGCCCCAAACGGCAAGCCCCCAGCCATGGAAAGGTATAACCTCGCCACTGCCAAAGAAAACCGTGCAAGCAATGCCAACGCCACGCGCCAGAATATTGGTCCAAAAAAAGAAAGCAAAACTCATATTCGTCAACCCGGCAACAACGCACAGAATATCATCCGGAAACATTGGGAACAGCATCATAAGGAAGAACAAATATTTTCCGCCACTCATTTTTTTTATCCACTTTTCTGCCGTTTGTTTGCCAATAAGCCAGTTCAAAAATTTTCGCCCCGCCTTGCGCCCAATAAAGAACATAATTACACTGCCAATCATAACCGAAATAAAGGTCATAACAAAGGTGGGCCAACTGCCAAAAATTAATGCGCCGGCAATGGTAACAAAAAACGAAGGAATTTGAAGCACTGTGGTTTGCAAAATTTGAAAGATAATGAAAATTATAAAACTGAATGCGCCACCCTTTAAAACAATGGCACGAATTTTTTCTATTGAATTAACTTTATCCCACAAATTAGTTGCACGCAGAATGAAATATGTTATTAGGCAAATAACCGCAAGAATAACCAGCACAAGCGTTAAGCGCATAATTTTGCCGTGCGTGGTGTTAGTGTCAAAAAGCTTTTTTATTTTTTCCTTCATTTATATTATTGTATTAAATTTTTGTAAAAATTTTCACAAGCGGAATAAATTAATTAAAATTATTTAACAACTTCTATTTTCAACAAGTTGGTGCACCCAAATTGCTTTGGAGTGCCACAAGTTATTATAAACGGCTCGTTAATTTTTGCAAAATTTTCCTTCACAATTTCATTAGCCATTTTAAACATATCGTCTGTTGAATTATAAACGCGCGTTAAAATAGGTTTAACGCCCCAGCAAAGTTCAAGTTGCCTATAAACTTTTGGGTTTGGCGTTGCACCCAAAATTGGCACAGCTGGGCGGAAACGGCTAACCATTTTTGCGCTTAAACCAGAGGTTGTGAAGGCAACGATTGCCTTTGCCGGCTCAAGAAAACTTGCGTTAACAGCACTGTGGGAAACTACATCTGTTGTGCCGTTAAGTTTGTTGTGATTTGCAGTGAAATTTTTATAAAAGTTTATGTGTTTTTCAGTTTCCTGGCAAATTTTTGCCATTGTTTTAACCGCTTCAACCGGGAATTTACCCATTGCGCTTTCGCCAGACAACATAACGGCACTTGTGCCATCGTAAACTGCATTTGCAACATCGCTAACCTCTGCACGCGTTGGCCTGTTGTTGGTTATCATACTTTCCAACATTTCTGTGGCTGTGATGGTGGATTTGCCAAGTGAAGCGGATTTTTTTATCATTATTTTTTGCAAATCTGGTAGCCTTTCAACCGGCATTTCAACGCCAAGGTCGCCACGGGCAACCATAATTGAATCGCTGGTTTCTATAATTTCATCTAAATTCTTTATTCCTAGTGCGGATTCAATTTTAGAAATGATTTTCATTTCTCCGCCATTTTGCTCAATAAATTCACGCAAAGAACGCACATCTTGCGCGCTGTTTACAAAACTTGCAGCAACAAAATCCACATCGTTTTTTATGCCCCACAAAATGTCCTCTTTATCCGCATCGTTTAAATATGGCGTGTTGAATTTTACGCCCGGCAAAAACAAACTTTTGCGGTTGGAAATCACGCCGGAATTTAGCGCTTTTGTGATGACATCTTTGCCCTTGACTTCTGTAACTTTAAAACTTATTAGCCCGTTTACTGCCAAAATTTTGTTGCCCGGCTTTATGCTTTTTACAATTGCTGGCTCGTTAAGGCTAACTAAAGCGCTGTTCCCTTCCACATCGCGCGCCGTGAATGTAAAAGTTTGACCGCGTTTTATTTCAGCACTGCCACCCTTAAATGTTTTAACGCGGATTTCCGGCCCGCGTGTGTCTATCATAATTGGAAGCGGAATGTTCAATTCCTTCCTTAATTTTTTAACATTTTTAACAATTTCGTCCATGTCCGGATGCTTTGCGTGCGATAAATTTATTCTTACAATGTTAAGCCCAGCCAAACACATCTGTTTTAATGTTTCATACTTCATGCAACTTGGCCCAATAGTTGCCACAATTTTTGTTTTTTTCATTTTCTCCCCCTTTGTGTTAATTTAAACATATTTATTTAATTATATCAAAATATGATTAATTTTAAAAACATTTTAAATATTTTCGCTGAAATTCGCTGAAAATTAATTAATTATTAAAAACATTAATTTGCTAGATTCTATTAAAAATTTACTAATTTTTATAAATTCTATTGAAAATTTACTAATTTTTATAAATTCTATTGAAAATTTTTTATTTTTTGATATAATTATATTATCTGGGGATGTGTTTTTAGTTTCGACTAGCAACCTATTTGCTTATACGCATGCCGAGCGACATCTCGTTAAACGTGTGTTCGATTGCTCGAACTTAAACAAACGCAAACAAAACTGAAAAACTTGCTTACGCTGCCTAGTTGCGCGTAGCCGTCAGCTTAATGGTACCGATACGTTAAGGTCTGGCGTCGCTTATCGGTTAACGCCAGCGTTCATTGCCTAGTGAACGATGGTGTAAATATAGGCTAGCCAAATTAAAGTGTTAATGTTAGTTTAGTTTGGCGAATTTAGTCATTAACTAAACATGTAGTGTATGGGCAACTACGTTGTTAGGACAGGGGTGCAACTCCCCTCATCTCCACCATATAAAAAAGGCAGTCGCATGACTGCTTTTTTATTTATATTCAAACTCCAATTCTGTTTTGCGTTCGTAGATTTCGCCTTGAAGGGTGTCTAACATGGACTTTGGCGTGGATTTGCGGGCGTAGCAATAGTTGCAGTTGTGGCGGCAGGTGTCGTAGCGGCCAATGTCAATGGCTGGCATGCAACCGCAATATTTGCGCTGCCCGTCAATCTTGTTGTTTTTGCGCCGAACTATTATGTTTTCATCTTTAAATTTTTC
>CANQZB010000098.1 GCA_947628195.1 uncultured Clostridia bacterium
CTTTTTCGGCAACACTTGAAGAAACGCTAGATGCAACGGTGCTTCTTATGGTGGTTGACGCCTCCGACCCACATAAATATGAACAAATCGAGGTGGTGGAGAGGGAGTTCGGTCGCTTAAACATAGACCCTAACAAAGTGATTTTGGTTTATAACAAAATAGATAAGTTGACTAAAGATGAAATTAAAGATTTAAAATCTTATCCATATGATACCTGTTATATTGGGGCAAAATCTCAAAAGAACATTGTTCAATTAAAACAAATGATTAAATTAAAATTGGCGGAATTTTCATAAAAATTTTTTAAAAACCTCAAAAAATTTATTAAAATTTTAAAAAATAAGCCTTAAAAATTCAAAATTTTAAAAATTTTTAACAAAAAATTTATAAGGAGAAACATGATAACAATTAGAAAATTTGAAGAAAAAGATAGAGAGCTGGTTAGAAAAATTTGTATGGATACAGGTAAAAAGAGTTTTCAAAAAAGCGCAAAGAAGCGAGATTTTATTGCGTTAATGTGGATAGACTATTATATGGATTTTGAGCCGGAGAATATTTTTGTTGCAGATGATAACGGTTCTGCGTGCGGTTATGTTTGCTGTTCAACCAACCGTGAACTGTTTAATCAAAAGATGAAAGAGATATATTTGCCAAAAGTTAAAAAGATTTCGTTTTTCTTGTGGCTATTTTCCAAAATAACGGTTAAAACAAGTTACAAATTGGATGGAGATTTTGGCGGAGGGTTTCATATTAATATAGATGAAGCGCATCAAGGCTTAAAACTTGGGCCAAAACTATTAACCACGCTTGGCGTACATTTAAAAAATTTAGGCTTAAAATATATGTATTTAGTAACGGCAAATAGAAAAACTCGCGGTTATGGCTTCTACTCTCATTTCGGCTTTGAAGAAGTTCGCAATTGCGGTTGGGGCACCGTTGCACTAGCTTATGATTTAAACAAAATTGAAGAAAATGTTAAAAAATATTTAAATAATATCGGCGAGATAAAAAATTAGTTTTAAAATTTAACTTATATTAATTTTTGGTCATATTTCCATAAATTAAAAAATATAATAAAGTTTACGATGTTTCGTAACACTTTTTTTATTTTCACGTAATATGTATTATACAAAAGAAGTTTAAAGGTACCTAAGAAAAACTTTTGTAAATACATAAAACAAAATACAATAGGAGGAATTAATGTTTAACAATTTCTTTGGTGGCAACAACGATTGTGGTTGCGGTAACACCAACGCCGGCACTGGTTGCGACATCTGCACATTAATCATATTAATCTTATTATTATGCAATTGTGGTTGCAAAGACCCATGCTTCTTAATAATAATTTTATTGTTATTATGCGGTTGCGGATGCGGCAATAAAGGTGGCAACGGTTGCGGTTGCTAAATTCAAAAGCGGTTGTGAATTAAAAAGTCCTTACATAAGGCAAAAAAGTGGTTTAATTAAATAACAATTCATGTTTAAGTCTTAGATGCGGGTAAACCGCATCTTTTTTTGCAATTTTTACTGCGTTTTATCTAAAAAAATCCATTTATTTACAAATTTTTATGTTTAACTTCTTTTAAAGTGGTAAAAATTTATAAAAAATTTTAAAAAAACTATTGACATATATTGAAAATTGTGCTACACTAAACCAGTATGAATAATTGTCCTTTGTTGGCTATATACAATAAATTGTATATAGGGCAAAGGATAACAACTGAATAAGGAGTTAATGGATGGTTTCAAACACACTCAACATTAAAAGAGTAAAAAACGGAAAGGCTGAAAGAAAAAGTTTTGCTAAAATTGATGTTCCTTACACAATGGGGCATTTGCTAGACATTCAATTCGATTCTTATAATGAATTCTTAAATGAGGGTATTGGGGAAATCTTCAATGAAGTTAATCCGATAGTAGACTACTCGAACAAAGCCGAGTTGTCTTTTTTGAGTTATACTATTGATAAAACCCCAAAATATTCATGGTCGGAGTGCAAATATAAGCAAACGAGTTACACTGTGCCATTAAAGGTTAATGTGCGTTTGCTTGTTAAGGAAACTGGCCAGATTATTGACCAAGAAGTGTTCTTGGGCGATATTCCATACATGAGTAAAGACGGTGGCTTTATCTGCAATGGCGTAGAACGTGTTATTCTTAACCAATTAAAGAAAGCTCCCGGCGTAATTTTTGACGGCGAAATGAACAAATATGGCCGTATGGATTATCACGGCTCTATTCAACCAAGTTATGGAATGTGGGTTGAAACCGAGCAGGTTAGTGGAGATTGCTTACGTGTTATTGTAGAACGCAAATATAAAATGAGCCTTGGCATAATTCTTAAATGTTTTGGTTATACAAATGCAGAACTATACAGCATTTTTGGCAAACATCCATTTTTGGTTAACACGCTTGAAAAAGAACCTCAAAACACACAAGAAGAGGCGTTAATTGAATTTGGTAGAAAAACTCGCCCGGGCGAAATTCCTAACCCTGAAAACACACTTTCTTATATCAATGACCGTTTCTTTAACCAACAACATTATAATCTTGAAAAAGTTGGCAGATTTAAGATTAATAAAAAATTGTCAGTTGCAAACCGCATAACTGAACAGATTGCGGCAAGCGACATTAAACTTGGAAAGAAGATATTTGTTAAAAAAGGTGAAATAATCGACCACGAAACAGCGCAAGCAATTCAAAATGCCGGAATAAACATTGTTGAAGTTTTGGTTGAAGATAAAATTGTGCGCGTTGTAGGCAACAATCGTGTTGATTTAAAAGCTTATGCAAAGCTTGACCCAGCAGAATTCAACATAACCGAATTGGTTTATCTCCCACTATTGCAACAATTAATGAAAGAGAATAAAGAGCCCGAAGCTTTAAAAGAGGCTATTAGGGTCAATGCTAGGAAGTTGGAAGATTATCAAATAACCTTAGATGATATTATTGGCACAATTAGTTATCACTTAAATTTGATTGATGGTTTGGGTGAAACCGATGAAATAGACAACTTATCTATGCGCCGTGTTGCAACTTGTGGTGAATTGCTTCGTGATGAATTTAGAAGTGGCATGATGAAACTTCAAGCGCAAGTGCGTGAAGCTATGCAAAGCCGAGATTTAACCGATGTCACTCCAAGCCAAATTGTAAACGCAAGGCAAATTAACAAAGCATTTAAAGAATTTATGGCAACCAGCCAATTAAGTGCGTTGATGGACCAAATTAACCCAGCAGCAAGTTTAAGGCATAAACGCAGGTTGTCTTCTGCAGGTCCAGGCGGCGTAAGGCGTGAACGTGCAACGGTTGAAGTGCGTGATATTAACCCTTCACACTATGGCAGAATATGTTTGGTTGAAACCCCAGAAGGTCAACAAATTGGTTTGATGACTTCGGTTGCCGCTTATGCAAGAATTAATAAATATGGATTTATTGAAACACCTTATAGAAAGGTTGACCCAAAAACTCACAAAATTTTGGACGATATTGTTTTCTTAATGGCAGACGAAGAACACGGACATTACATTGCCCAAGCAACCATTCCGCAAGACGAAAACAAAGTCATTTTAAAAGGCTATGTAGATTGCCGTTATAACGGACAAACCAGCCATGTGGATTCTTCAATGATTGATTTGGTGGATTTAAG
>CANQZB010000099.1 GCA_947628195.1 uncultured Clostridia bacterium
CGCACATAAGAATATGTAATTGTTAAACAGTCCTGCGAAGGGGAAATTTTATTATCTAAATTCACGACTGCGTAATCGGAAGATTTTAGATTTTTAAAAATGTTATACTTTAAATTTGTATATTCTTCCATGGTTTTATGGCGGATTAAATGGTCTGGCTCTATATTTAAAATTGTGGCAACATGAGGTGAAAAATGATTACAGTTTTCCAGCATAAAACTGCTAACCTCTGCCACATGAATAAATTTTCTTTTTTCAAGAACGGCGCGTGAAAGTGGATATCCAATATTCCCACAAGCCACAGCCTTATATTTTTTATTTAATAGTTTGGTAATTAATTCTACTGTGGTTGTTTTGCCGTTTGTTCCAGTAACTGCAACTAATCGTTTGGAAAACAAAGATGCAAATTCTATTTCGCTAAAAATAGGGATGTTGTTTTCTTTTGCAATAAACACAAATTTATTATCCTTTTCTATTGAAGGAGATAGCACAATATAATCGAATTGACAAATTAAATTTTTATTTAATTCACGCAATAAATAACAATTTTTTATTGGTCGGCTTTTCAATTTTTCAACATTATCATCAAACAAAAAAACATTTGCCCTCTTTTTAATTAACAGTTTGCTTGCCCACTCCCCAGAAACAGAAATGCCATAAACTAAAACATTTTTATTTTTAAATTTCATAATTCACCTATTTATTTTATTTTTTTATTTTTTCACATATTACAAAAGATAGAAAATAATGCAAACAACGCCCAAAACAATTGTTACGCTTGAATATATGGCAACTATTTTGGGTTCACTCAAACCACTCATTTGCAGATGATGATGGAAGGGCGCCATTTTAAAAATGCGTTTGTGTTTTAATTTAAAAACTGTAACTTGTAAAATTACAGAGATCGCACTAAAAACGAAACAAAAACCTAAAATTAATATTAAAAGTTCCTGCCCCAGAACACACGCACTTGCACCAATATATCCTCCCAAACACAGCGAGCCTACATCGCCCATAAAAATGCTTGCCTTATTGGTGTTAAACATTAAAAAGCCCAATATTGAACCCGCAAATATCATGGATAAAATATTAATATTTTGTATGTTTGTTAAAATTGCGCCCGTTTCTCCATTAGCGTATAACTTATTGCCCACTATTGTTGTTATAATTGTAAAAAAAATTAAATAATAAAAACTTACATTCCCGGCAAGCCCATCAAGCCCGTCCGTTAAATTTACGCTGTTAGTTGTCGCTATTAAAACGACTATAATAAGAGGGATTATAAAAAATTTTAAGTTAAATGAATTGAAAGTTAACGGCAAAAAAATTGCGCCGGCTTGTCCGGAAAGGAAATAAATAAAAATTGCAAATATTATTGAAATGCCAAGTTGACCAATAATTTTTTGATAAGGCCTTAAACCCAAATTTTGTTTATATTTTACTTTTAAATAATCGTCCATTAGGCCCAATATGCCAAAAAACAAACTTACCAACAAAGTGGTAAACCAAACAGTATCATATTTTAAAAACACAAACGCCAAAATGATGCTAGTTAAAATAAAAACCACCCCACCCATAGTGGTTGTGCCATTTTTATTTTTATGTTCTTCCACATAGCCTAAAATTGTTTGATTTGCACTTACACGCTTTAAAAGTTTTATAATTAACGGCATTAAAATTAAACTTAAAGCAAAGCTAGATAAAAACGCCAACAACATTTTTATCATAAGCGGGCTTTACCTTTTAAAAAATATTTAAAATAATCATCAACTACTTCATAATCGCTGAAATGAATTTTAACGCCTTTAACTTCTTGATAATTTTCTGCACCTTTGCCCAAAATGGCAACTAAATCGTTTTCTTCTGCCATGCTTAAAGCAAATTCTATGGCAGATTTTCTATCTGTAATCCTCACCACATTTTTATTGTTGCCCCGCACAATATCATCAATTATCATATCCGGATTTTCACTTCGTGGGTTGTCGGTTGTTACTATGGTGTAATCGCTTAAACTAGATGCAATTTGACACATTTCTGGGCGTTTTGTTTTGTCCCTATCACCTCCGCAACCAAAAACTGTTATAAGCCTGTTTATTGGCAAGGCTTTTATTGTGGTTAGCACATTTTTTATTCCATCCGGAGTGTGCGCATAATCTACAACCACATTAAAGTTGGCCTTTATGTTTAAAACATTAAACCTTCCTGGCACAATTACATCTATTGACTTTAAAATGGATAAAATATCCTTTATTTCAATATTTAATTTATTTAAGCACGCTATTGCCATTAGCGTGTTATAGATGTTGTATTCCCCCATTAAATTTGTGTGCGCAGAATACACTTTGTTTAAATATTCAAATTTAAAATTGTTTCCTTTTAAAGTTTGATGTGTTTCCAGCAACTTAAATTGCCCATCTTTGCCAAGTGTTGTTATTTCTATATTTGACTTTTTGGATACTTCTTTTAAAGTTTTATTATCTGTGTTAATAACGCCTTGTTTGGCGTGTTTATAATCGAACAAACTAGCCTTGCATTTAATGTAATTCTCCATATTTAAGAAAAAGTCCAGATGGTCTTTACTGATGTTTGTTAACCCAACAACATCGTAATAAATGTTGTCTATTTTATTTAACGCTATTGCGTGTGCGCTAATCTCCATTATGCAATATTCGCACCCATTGCTTTCCATTTCCGATATTAATTTGTGCAATGCTATTGGGTCAGGAGTGGTTAATAACGCTGGCAATAGAATGTTATTAATATACACGCCTTCTGTGCCAATAAGCCCAACTTTTTTGCCCATGTTTGCCAAAATTTCTCGCATTAAAAAGGTGGTGGTGGTTTTTCCGTTTGTGCCGGTTATGCCTATAAATTTCATTTTGGATTTATAAGTGCCATAAAATATAGAACTAATTTGCGACATAGTTGCCCGAACATTTTCCACCAAAATTTGCGTAATTGGCAGTTCTAAAAAGCGTTCAACAACCAAGCATACTGCACCATTATCCATGCTCTGTTTGGCGTATTCATGCCCATCAACTTTCATGCCTTTTATGCAAAAATACATGCCAGAATTTAGTTTTTCGTTACTGGAACAAGATAGTGAATCTATTTCCACTTCTTTATAATTTTTAATGCCAATAAATTTAAGGTTTGATATTATTTCATAAAGTTTCATATTTCCCCCTTTTAGTTAATTTAGCATAAGTGTATTTGTAAGTTTCTTGACTATCAAAATAAGACAAAATAAACTCAATTTGTTATTAAATATACAATTTCTCCTAAATATAGGCGGGTGCCGGCTGGCGGAAGCTGTGTTAAAACATATTCCCCTTCTCCGTCAAAAATAACCCCCAAGCCCAAACTTTTAATTTGGGCGCATGCTTCGGCTATTGAAAGGCCCTCAACATACGGCATTTCTATATCTGGCTTATTATTAACCTGCGAACTATCTGTTGGCGGAATGGATTTTGTTTCGAAAATTGAACTATACACCTTTTGTCCAATAGGCTTTGCCACAACTCCGCCATAATACGCCCCAGCACTTGGCTCGT
>CANQZB010000100.1 GCA_947628195.1 uncultured Clostridia bacterium
ATGACTAGCCACTTGCCGTTTATTGGTTTTTCACTCATAACGGCGCCAAAATCTCCAACTTTAACCCCTGCTTTTGTGTAAGCGGGTTTTTCTTTAATTAATTCTACGAAATCTAAATATTTCATATTTCTCCAAAACAAATTACGCACAAATATTTTAACTAATAACATTTTAAAATGCAAATTATTTTGTTTTTTACGCTTAATTTGATATAATAACAGCGTATAATGCAAAAAGCAAAATTAATTGAACAAAAGACGGAGGGATAATATGAACTATGATGTTATAATAATTGGCGCGGGTCCGGGAGGGATATTTTCGGCTTATGAAATTGCCCACAAACAGCCAGAACTTAAAGTTGCCGTGTTTGAAGCAGGCCATGCTTTAAACCAGCGCGGTTGCCCAATAGATGGAGATAAAATAAAAACCTGCATTAATTGCAAAACTTGTTCAATTATGAGCGGATTTGGTGGTGCGGGCGCGTTTTCTGATGGCAAATACAACATAACCAACGATTTTGGCGGAACGTTGTATGAATATATTGGAAAAACTCGCGCCTTGGAACTTATGCGCTATGTTGATGAAATAAATGTAAAATACGGTGGCGCTGGCACAAAACTTTATTCCACTGCCGGAACAAGTTTTAAAAAAGTTTGCATTGAACATGATTTGCATTTGCTTGATGCGTCCGTGCGCCATTTAGGCACTGATGTTAATTATGTTGTTTTAAATAATTTATATTTAGATTTAAAAGATAAAGTAGATTTCTTTTTTGACACTCCAGTAAAATCAATAAAAGTTAACAATGTCGGCTACGAAATTGTGTGCAAAGAAGGGGTTTTTAACTGTAAAAAATGCATAGTTTCTGTTGGCCGAAGCGGAAGCAGTTGGACAGAGCAAATCTGCAAAGAACTTGAAATTCCAACAAAATCCAACCGCGTGGATATTGGCGTTAGGGTGGAACTTCCTGCCGAAGTGTTTTCGCATATTACAGATGAATTATATGAAAGCAAAATTGTTTATTGCACAAAGAAATATAACGATAAAGTGCGCACTTTTTGTATGAACCCTAAAGGTGCGGTGGTAAACGAAAACACAAATGGAATTATAACGGTAAACGGCCATAGTTATGAGGACCCTTCCAAACAAACCAACAACACCAACTTTGCCTTGCTTGTTTCCAAAACTTTTTCCGAGCCTTTTAAAGATTCCAACGGATATGGTGAAGCGATTGCAAGGTTAAGCAACATGCTGGGTGGCGGAGTTATTGTTCAACGCTTTGGTGATTTAATTCGTGGGCGTCGTTCCACGCCGGATAGAATACAAAATTCGTTTATAACCCCAACCTTGCAGGCAACGCCGGGTGATTTAAGCTTGGTTCTTCCAAAACGTATTTTAGATGGAATTATTGAAATGATTTATGCTTTAGATAAAATTGCCCCAGGCACTGCCAATGATGATACTTTGCTTTATGGTGTGGAAGTTAAATTTTACACAATGCAAGTTGAAGTTGATGGAAATTTGCAAACCAAATATAACGGGCTATATATTATTGGGGATGGCAGTGGAGTAACGCACTCACTTTCGCAAGCTTCTGCCAGCGGGGTTTATGTTGCGCAAGATATAATTAAAAATTTAAAATAAAATTTTTATTAAAACTTTAATATTTTATGTAAAAACAGCAAATTAGCAACTTTTTTAAAAAAAATTTAAATTTTTATTCTCTTTTTTGCACCAATTAAAATACAATTACTTAAATTGATATGAAATTTTTTAACGATACAGATAATTTTGAAAAAATAATTCGTTCGCATTTTAACGATGTGCTTGATGTTTCACAAGTAAAAACTGGTTGGACAAATTATGTTTTTAAAATTAGAACACCGCAAGGAACATATTATTTTAGATTTCCAAGAAATCTTTATTTTGCAAACGCGCTGGTTAAAGAATATGCCATGGTTGAATTTGTTAAGGATAAAATTTCTTACATAACGCCAGATTTGCAGTTGTTTTATGACAACGGGCGCCCATACACTCTGCATGCCGAAATTGAGGGGCAGAGCCTATCCGATTGCTATGAAAGCATGACCTTAAACGAAAAAGAGATTTTGGCGCAAGACATTTCTAAATTACTGCTGGAATTTGCAAAAATAGATTTAACACAATGCCAAAATTTTCAGTTGGTATCCAATTTCTTAGATAATTTGGCGCAAGTTAGCCAAAATAATTACGATTTAAGCATGCACAACAAATTAAAAGAGTTGGAAAATTTGAACATCATTTTTTCTCATGGAGATTTTAACCCGGGCAATTTAATTTTAAAAAACAATAGATTGTCGGCAGTTATAGATTTTGCGTTTGCCGGTGTTTCCAACGAAGTTGTGGACCTTTCTAGAATAATTGGAAGGTGCCCTGAAGAATTTTCTAAAATTTTAATTAAAGAATATGAAAAAACTTTCAATTTAAGCGTAAATTGTGAAAATTTAAAAAATTTAATTGAAATTTGGAAATATGTTGAAGAAAAATATATTTTATATATAAAACAAAATCATCCTAGCATTATTTTGCCAACATTAGTGTAACATTGTTTTTTAAATATGCTTTTTTGGCGTTTAAAAGCAGAAGTTCGTCATTAAAAGGGTTTAAATAATTTTTTCTTTCTTTTACATAGGGTTTAATGCAATTTTTTAGTTGACCATCATATTTGGGTTGAGGGTCGAATGCGTTAAAAATTATTATACGCTCATTGGGCGTTATTTTGGATAAATATTTTAATGTTGGCAATAGGGTTTTATAAAAGAAGTTTGAAGATGAACTGTTTACAATTCTGCCACTCTCTTGCGAGCAAGCACTGATTTTGCGTTTGTTTATAAAATAAGTGCTTGTTTTTTTGTTTATTGCCAAACACAAATATAACACATTATAATTATATATGTTTAAATATTTTGCAATGAAAGCCTCAAATTGTTTGGATAGAATTGTAACTTCAAAAATTGCATCGTACCCGTTTTCCATTGAAAAAATTGCACAAAAAAGCAAACATCTTAAGGCAAAGCCGTTTGTAATTTCGCGTATTCTATTTTGGCCATATTTTTGCACCAAATTATTATAGTTTGGGTGCCAAGAAGCAAATTTGCGCACAGAAAAAACGATTGGAGATAAATTATTTACTTTAAACAGTTGTTCGCTGGCGGGCAAAAGTTGGGTTGTTTTTCCGCTTCCGCTTTGGCCAATTAACCTTATAAAATTTCTGTTTTTAGTTGCATTTTTGCTTATGCTGTGAAAATTTTCAACTGCAATTTTGTAAATAGTTTCGTCTTCAACATCGCTATGCCAGGGCATTGTTTTTAAATGGGCTAATAATGTTTTAAAATCTTCAAAATTTATCATGCTTTATAATTATAGTTAGAGTGCTGACGTAAATCCGCCTTGCCCTCTGCCTTGTTAAATGGCGAATAATATTTTCGCCTTAATGCGTCAA
>CANQZB010000101.1 GCA_947628195.1 uncultured Clostridia bacterium
ACATATAATAATATTATAGACCTAATGGCACGAAAAAATCAACTAATTAACCTAAAAGTTATTGTAGATTTTGCCATTAATTCGTTAGATGATAAAGATAGGCAGGTTTTATATTTAAAAACGCATTACAGCCTTCCTATGCGTGAAATGTGTTCTTTTTTAGGGCTTAAAGAGCGCACCGCTTTCAGGCGTATAGACCGCGCTTTCATTAATCTTACAGAAGCGCTTAACAATTCTGCCTATAACAGCAAATTAAACAATATTTTACAAAAAGAACTTTGGATAAACAATGTGCGGGAAGATATTAAAGAACGCAAAATGAATTTTAAAAACGTTACTAATAGTCTTTAATCTCTTTGCTGGGCTGACCCTTTTCCTTGGTTAAAATTTTGCTTCCCCTTATAATTAAAAATACAAATATTAACGCAGGCACAGATAGAATGGCTATCACAATGCCTGTTGTTTTATTTTCTATGGGCAAACTAGTTAATTCTTCCGCTTTTGGCTTGCTAAATTCAGGATTAGTTGTGAATGTAACCTCTTCTTCATTTTCTTGCCAACTAATCATGTTTCCGGCGCCGTCATCACAATCTTCACTGCAAACATAGCCATAATACTCTTCATCGGCAGTGTATTTGCAAAAATACCAAACATTTGTTCTTGCTTCAATTAACCTATCTCCCAAAATAGTTCCATAAAAAGTTAGGTTGTGTGTTGGGCAAGGCAAGGTTAAAATATGGTCCACAGTTCCTCCGCTTAATGTGGGGCATTTGCGCAAATCTCTGCTTCGCTCATCGTAAACCCTAAAGCTTACATCTTTTAAATATGGAGTTTGTGGCGTACCAATTATTGCTTGCACACTTTGCTTTTTAACATAGCCAGAAAACTCTAAATAATTTGCAGAATAAAAATTTTCGTTGGCGCTATCAGTCAACTCAACAAAATATGATTTCGGCAAGCAAAAATATATGTTTGCTGGGTCATCACTTTCAATGGGGTTTCTGTAAAGATAAACATTATCATATAAAATTTTTGCGTAAATGCTAGTGTTGCTTGCTGCGTACACTCCAAGTGTTGGTTGAATAGTTAATAAAATTATCAATAAAATAGCCATAACTTGATATTACCACAAAAATTTTACTAAAAAATGGCAGTTTTGGGTTAAAAATGGGAAGTTTTAGTGTAAATTAATGAGTAGAATGAATACTTTACAAAAAATACTAAAAATAAATGAAATTTTACAAAAACGGAAAGAAAACAATAAATTATTGGCTTATAATGCGGGTGATAAAAAGCACTTAAAGCAAATTGAATTTCATGCTTGCCCTAAAAAAAATCGTTGGGTTTTTGGTGGTAACAGAACGGGCAAAACCGAATGTGGTGCAGTTGAAGTTATTTATTTTGCCCGAGGTTGCCATCCGTATAGGCAAATTAAAGGCGCTACAAATGGCTGGGTGGTTAGCCTTTCCACACAAGTTCAACGCGATGTTGCCCAAAGCAAAATTTTACATTATTTAAACCCCGATTGGATTGTTGATGTTGTTATGCTTCAAGGCAGAAAAGATAACATTAAAAACGGAATTATTGATTATATCCTTATAAAAAATATTTTTGGCACAGTTAGCAAAATTGGCTTTAAAAGTTGTGATCAAGGCAGGGAGAAATTTCAAGGCACAAGCCTAGACTATGTTTGGTTTGACGAAGAACCGCCTTACGACATTTATAGCGAATGCAGAATGCGTGTTTTAGATAAAAATGGGGACATTTTTGCAACAATGACACCTCTTAAAGGCATGACCTTTGTTTATGATGAGATTTATTTAAACAAGTATAACGATAAAAACATCTGGTGCGAGTTTATATCCTGGGATGATAATCCGTTTATAAGCGAGGAAGCAAAAAAGGCCATGAAGGCGAGCATGTCCGAAGACGAGTTGAAGTCGAGGGAATATGGCGAGTTTTTAGATTTTGGCGGAAGAGTGTATCCTGAATTTGATGAAAATGTAAATGTTATTGAACCCTTTGAAATTCCTTACGATTGGCAGGATAAACTTTCAATAGACCCCGGCTTAAAAAATCCGCTTTCCTGCCACTGGTACGCGGTTGATTATGACGGAAATGTTTATGTTGTTGCTGAACATTATGATAAAGAAAAGGATATTTCTTATCACAGCCGAAAAATACACGAAATAAGTGAAAAACTTAACTGGCACAGGAATTCTAACGGAATGCTTGAAGCCTTGATTGATAGTGCGGCAAATCAGTCCACATTGGCATCACCCAAAAGCGTTAGCGATTTGTTTTATGAACACGGAATATTGGTTAATTCAAACGTTAATAAGGATGTGTTTTCAGGCATACAGCGAGTTAAATCTTATTTAAAAAATAGTTTAGGCCAAACTAAACTATTTATTTTTAACACTTGCAAAAATTTAATTAGGGAAATTAAATCATATAGATGGGGAAAAGGGGACAGCCCAGTGAAAGAGAACGACCATAGTATGGACGAATTAAGGTATTACATAATGAATAGGCCCGAAAACAGAAAGCCGGAGCGGATTAAAAGCATTGTGGAATTAGAAAAAGAACGCCTTATAAGAAATTTACACAGGAGGAGATGATTACATATAAATGCAAACATTTTTGACAAAGAAACATTAAAAGCTGTTAAATCTTGCATAAAGGGGGCAAGCAGTAAAGAAGTTGTTTCCGAATATTGCCTAGATGACGAAACGGGAGAAATGAAGCTTATTAAACAAAAGATTAACGAAAAAAACTTGCCACCAAATCCGGACATAATTAAATTAATTTTTGCCAAAACTGAAGTGCAAGATTATGAGAATTTATCTGACGAAGAACTTTTAAAAGAAAGAGAAAGATTATTAAAAATATTACAGGAGGAAGAAGATGATAGTGGAAAAAACAAAGCACAAAATTAAGTGCGATGCCAGTGGATGTAACAATATTGCAGATTACACAATTGTAAACAAAAAATTTGTGTTTGATGGCAATGTTTATCTTTGCAAGGATTGCATCACCGCTCTTTATGGCGAAATTAGCAGATACATTACACCTAAAAGTTTAAAACCACTTTACAAAAAGGGAGGAAAGGATGAATAAACCCAACCAAAAGCTTATTGAAGAAATAAAACAAGATTATTTAAATAGGCGAAACGAAAGGTTAAGCCTTGAAAGGCAATGGCAGTTAAACATTAATTTTATAATGGGCAATCAGTATAGTTATTTGGCTTCAAACGGAAACATACGGGAAGACGAAAAACAATATTTTTGGCAAGAAAAAGAAGTGTTTAACCATATTGCGCCAATTGTTGAAACCAGAATTTCTAAAATTAGTTCTAACACGCCTAGCGTTACTGTTGTGCCAGCCAGCACTGACGAAGCGGACATAGAGAGTGCGAAATTAAGCAAAAACATTTTGGATTCCGTAGCCAAC
>CANQZB010000102.1 GCA_947628195.1 uncultured Clostridia bacterium
CTATGGTCTAGGAACATATGTAACGGATGCAATAAACGGTGTTGACCAATCCTCTTCGGACTATCTGTTGGGTCTAACAATTGACAGTATTATCAATGGATTTGTTTCAATCTTCGCTTTAAGTTTTGGCAACGCTTCTAATATTCTAAATAAACCAGGTTTCCGTGATCTGTATGCAAGTATTACTGTATGTGCTGAATTCGCATTTTCGTATTTATATGAAGGTGCAAGAAAGTTTGTATATGATTTTGCTAATTCATTAAGAAGACGATTTGCATTTTAGGAGTTTTTATGAGATTTGAATTTTGGATAAATAGGACTAAAATATTATTTGGATTACCCTTTATTCTTTTGTTATTATTTACTGAAACAATAACAACTTCAATTTTCTATTTTCTTTTTGATTATCGATTTCTTTGGCCCTCTTTATTACTTTGCGTTTTTCTATTAATTGTAAGTATTTTATGGCCATTCTTAGACAAGTCAGTGCTGACCAAAATAGTATTTTCTAACGATGGAATAGAATGTAGACGACTGAAAAAACAAACGGCTTTTATACATTGGGAAGAAATAACAGAAATAGGCGGAAAGCCTTCAGGGATGACAATTGGATATTTACAAATAAATTCTAAAGATTATGAATTAAAAATCGAACTGTCAAAAAAAATGTATAATGTAATAATGCAAGTTTGCCCTATAGTCCAAATTAGAGAAAGAATTTCGAGTATGGAAGAATTTCGTTTCTATCGTAAAAACAAATAATACTTAAAATGCAAATTCAAATATGCTTAGAAAAAACACCATAAAACTATGGTGTTTTTTATTTATTATAACAAAAACATTATATTTATTTTATTTCATAACTGAAAAATAAAAAATCCCCCATAAATGGGGATTTTTTTATAGATTTTTATTATGCTATCAATGATTCTAGTTGATTTATTCTAGCACGCTTTGTTTCAGCTTCTATATATAAATTATTTAATGTAACAGATGGGTTCGTTCCATCATCACACATTTTTCCTAATGAAATTAATCTTCTATATTTCTGTTCATGTTGTGTGTAATAAACATCAAACCACTCTTTTAGTGTTTCTAATTCTTCGGTTAATGCTATTTTATTAATTTCAGCTTGCGTGTATGGAATATAAACTTTTATATTCTCTTTTTCATCGTGAGCAGCTTGATATTTTCTTCCAGGAATATCAACAACCCATTTAAGGTCCTTTCCACCATTAGGATAAACTTTTTTTACTTCATAATGACCTTGTTCTTTGATTTCCAACACTTCTGGGAAATGTGTTACTATAACATCATCTTTTAAATATCCTAATTTTAAATCGTAATTTTCTAAAATTGCTGTTTTGTTTGCGAATTAATTTTTATTAATGCATCAATTAATTTGTCAATTTCTTGATAAGTGTTATAAAAATCTATCGAAACTCTAACAGCTCCGCCCTGTTCGAGTGTGTTCAATTTTTTGTGGACAAGCGGTGCACAGTGCAAGCCTGAACGAACGCATATATCAAAATTATCATTTAAAATGTTTGCAATGGTTGAACTGTCAACACCTTTAACATTAAAACTAAACACATTTTTTGAATTTGGTTTTGAATAAACTTCCAAAAAATTTAAATTTATCAGTTTGTTATATAAATAATTTGATAATTTTTGTTCAATTTCGGTTATTTGATTAAAATTTTTTAATAAAAAATCCAATCCTGCATTTAAACTTATTATTGGCAAGGAAGGAATTGTTCCCGCCTCTAAACCTTCTGGAATATCGGTTGGCTGAACTAAATTTTCACTGTCCGTGCCTGTGCCGCCAAACAGCAAAGGTCTTAGTTTTAAATCTTTTTTAACAATTAGCCCGCCAACGCCCGTGCAAGCCAACAAGCCTTTATGCCCTGCGAACGCATACATATCAATGTTGGAATTTGACAAATCAATTTTAATGTGGCCGCTAGACTGTGCCCCATCAACCAAATATCTGATATTATATTTTTTTGCAAGTTTTGAAATTGCATCAATGTCAACACACTCACCCGTTACATTTGAACAAGCAGTTGTAATTATCATTTTTGTGTTTGGTTTAATATGTTTTTCAATTTCAGTTTTTAAATTTTGCACATCACAAAACAAAACATCAATTTCCACCCCGTTTGATTTTAATTTTTCAAGCGGACGAAGGACTGAGTTGTGTTCATAGCAAGTTGTTATTACATTGTCGCCAGCATTTAAACAGCCAAAGATTGCCAAATTTAGGGCTTCGGTGCAATTTTTTGTAAACACAACTTCATAATTTTGAGCATTAAAAAATTGTTTTAATTTTTCACGAGTGTCAAACACCACTTCGGCAGCCAATTGCGACAATTTATGCCCGCTTCTGCCCGGGTTTGCAGTGTATTTGTTAATCGCATTTAAAACGGCATTTTTTACTTGTTCTGGTTTTTTAAAACTTGTTGCGGCGTTATCTAAATATATCATATTTAACCATATGATTTTTAATTTTTTATTGTTACTTTTTTTAATTTTGAATTGCAAACATTTAATTTAAATTGCGAACATTTTAAACGAAAAAAAATTTTATTTTCTTATATTCCAGTAAAGGATTAGCAAAAAAAGTAATTTTTTAATAAACTGATGTAGGGACTAAATATGAAATACCTTATCATTGCATTTAAATCTCGCACGCAACTGCAAAATTTTGTCAAAACTCTCCGTCTCTACGGAATTAATGCCAGCATTGTTAACACCCCTAGGAACATTTCAATTAGTTGTGGGCTTAGTGCCAGAACGGAATATCATTATTTAACCACAATAAAAAGCATTTTACAAAATAATCAATTTGAAAGTTTGCTGGGAATTTATTTAATAACTAAAAATGGATTATATGAGCAAATTGAAAAAATTTTTTAAGCCGATTGTTCGGCTTTATTTTTTTTATTAAAAACATTATTATTGACAATTAGCAATAATTTTGTTAATATAGTGTTATGGCAAAATATAAACAGATTAAATCTTATTTGAATGAATTGTTTCCAAATGCAAGTTGTGCATTAAATTTTACAACGCCATATGAACTTTTAATTGCCGTTATGCTTTCCGCTCAGTGCACGGACAAGCGAGTCAACATTGTTACAAAGGATTTGTTTAAAATTGCAAACACTCCGCAAAAAATGTTGCAGTTGGGTGAAAAAAAGTTGAAAGAAATCATTTACCCTTGCGGGTTTTACAATGCAAAAAGTAAAGCAATTTTAAAAACAAGCAGCGACTTAATAAATAAGTTTGATGGCAAAGTGCCAGATAGCCTTGAAGATTTAACTTCGCTGCAAGGTGTGGGCAGAAAAACGGCAAATGTGGTTATTGCCAACGCTTTTGGCGG
>CANQZB010000103.1 GCA_947628195.1 uncultured Clostridia bacterium
CTTTAATGGCTTTGGCAACGTCCATAGTAACGGTGCCACTTTTAGGGTTTGGCATTAAGCCTTTAGGGCCCAATATACGCGCACATCTACCCAAAGCACCCATCATATCTGGTGTGGTGATGCACACGTCAAAATCTAGCCAGCTACCAGACATAATTTTTGCAATAATATCATCATCGCCAACAATGTCTGCGCCAGATTTTTTAGCAATTTCTGCCTTATCGCCTTTTGCAATAACTAAAACGCGAACGGATTTGCCTGTGCCTTCTGGAAGCACAACAACACCACGCACTTGTTGGTCGGCATTACGGCCGTCAACGCCCAATTTAACGTGAAGTTCAACAGTTTCATCAAATTTGGCTTTGCTGGTGTTAATTACAGTTTGTAAAGCTTCTTTTGCATCGTATTGTTTGGATCTATCTACAAGCTTAGAAGCTTCAACATAATTTTTACTTCTTTTCATTTTTGTAGCCCTCCACAACAACACCCATGCTTCTGCAAGTGCCGGCAATCATGCTCATGGCAGATTCCAAACTGCTTGCGTTTAAGTCTGGCATTTTTTGTTCTGCAATCTTTTTAAGTTGTTCGACAGTTATTTTACCAACTTTGTTACGGGATTTATCTGTACCCTTTTCTAGCCCTGCTTCTTTTAAAATTAAGTCAACTGCAGGTGGTTGCTTTAAGATAAAAGTAAAACTTCTATCTTCATAAATGGTGATAACACAAGGAATTGTGTAGCCAACCATTTTTGCGGTTTTATCGTTAAATTCTTTAACAAATGCGCCAATGTTAATGCCATGTGGGCCTAATGAACTACCAACTGGTGGTCCAGGAGTGGCTTTGGCAGCAGGAAGTTGAATGTTAACGATAGATTTAACTTTTTTTGCCATTTAATCCTCCTTATTTTTTTAATGGTGTGGTGTTAAAAAGGGTTTAACCCTCTCCCACAAAAGTTTTGCCTAATTAGGCAGTAAGTATGTTAGCACAAAAAAAAGCATTTGTCAATACTTTTTAACAAAATTTAAAATTTTAAATAAATTTGCTTATGTTCGTAGTTTAAATAGTTTAATAAACCGCGCAAATAATTTTCGCCACACACTTCAATCATGGCCTTGCGGAAATCTTTTAAAATTTTTTTAACATTGGCCTTGGTTTCGTATTTTCTGTTGGGCATAAGGTCAAAATCGTTAAGAAGCACAAGTTCAAAGTCCAAATTTTCGGTGTCGTGCTTAAATTTAAGCATTTCAAAGCCGTAAGAATCGCGCCCAACATAAATGGTGTGATAAACATATTTTTGCCTTAAAATGCGCACCACGTCAAGCAAATTATCAAAACTGGCGTAATCATATTTCACATTTCTATTTATGAATAAAAAAAAGATTTAGTTAGAACTAAACCTTTAAAATTATTTATTAGAAATTTTAATTTGATTAAACCCAAGTTCAACTTCGCTTGTTCTTCCAAACATTTCCACCAACAAAGTAACCTTTTGATTTTTTTCATCAACCGCTTTAACATTGCCAACAAAGCCGTTAAGTGAGCCGTCCACAATTTCAACCATATCCCCAACTTTTACGGTTACTTCAACCTTAACTTCGCCAGACTTAAAGCCATCTAGGCCCATCTTTCTAACCTCTTCATCGGTTAACGGAATTGGCCTACCAGTAGGGCCAACAAAGCTGGTTATATACATTGTACGCGTAACGGCGTGCCAAATATCATCGCCATAAATCATTTTAACAAAGATGTAGCCCGGCATGGTTTTTTTAGGCACAAGCACTTTTTTGCCACGCTTTTCTTCCAAAACATCTTCCATAGGAATAACTATTTCAAAAATGCGGTGTTCAAGTTCGTACTTTTCAATAGTGTTCATTAAATTTTGTTTTGCCACATTTTCATAACCAGAATAAACTTTAAGCGCGTACCATTGTGGTTTTGTATCAAAATTTTTATTTTCTACAGCCATAAATTCTCCTTATTTAACCAAAAGCCCTGTAAGCCAAGAGCATAACGAATCAAGCCCAAAAATAACCAAAGTAAAAACTATAACAACCACTAAAACTATGCCCGTTTGCTTAACAACTTCCTTAAATTTAGGCCAGGTTACTTTTTTAAGTTCCCCGCCCGTGTTTTTAATTGCTTTAACAAACTTGTTTGGTTGTTTAACTTTGTTCTTTTTATTCTTTTTGGCAACATCTTTAGCCTTAACTTCAACAACTTTGTTCTTGCCCTTGTTGGCGTCAGTTTTAGCGTCAGTTTTTGTGCTGTTTTCTGCAGAAGCATCTTTTGCTTCGGCATTAACTTCGTTTGCCAAATTTGCGTTTTCAGGTGAAACAACTACTGCCTGGTTAGGCCTAACTTGATTTTGTTGCTTATTTGCTTTTTTAGATTTATTTTTCTTTTTAGACATAACTACTCCTACCTTGTTTCTTTATGTTTTGTGGTTTTTTTGCAGGTTGGGCAATATTTGTTAAGTTCCATCCTGTCAGGGTCGTTAGCCTTGTTTTTTGTGGAATAGTAATTTCTGTTTTTGCACTCGGTGCATTCAAAAATAACTTTTTCCCTTTTAGTTTTTTTAGCTTTAGCCATAAATATCTCCTTTATTTAAATTGGGTGTTAAAAAAACACCCGTTTTTAAGTGTCTGGCATTATATTAGCACAAATAAATCGGTTTGTCAACACAATTTTAAAATTTTTTTAATTAAAAAGCAAAATTTATTTTAACTAAAAAGCACTATTCGCCCATTTGCGCGTTTTTTAAAAAAATTTATAACTCTTCTTTTCCAATTCCACACTAAACAATTCGTTAGGGCTTATCTCTAACATATCACACAGCTCTAATATTTGGGAATAATTTAACTCAAACCTGCCGTTTTCAAAGCGGGAATACTGTTGCTGTGTCATATTCATGCGCTTTGCCACCTCCGCCTGCGATAACTTTTTTAATTTCCTCGCCTGCTTTAAATTTTCCCCAACCGCCTTTGCAACTTGCTTCATAAATAATTTTATATCACAAAGTGGCTTAAAATATTTGACATACATCACTTTATGATGTATAATTATGTCGAAAGGAGGTATAAAATGTTTTGTAAGCATTGTGGGCAAGAAATTGCCGATGACGCAGTTGTATGCATTCATTGCGGGCGTGCTGTAAACAAAGTTCAACCGGAAATTGAACAATCTAACACTGCCAAAACCCTTGCTATAACTGGTTTTGTTTTGTCATTTTTTATTAGCCTTGCTGGCTTAATTGTTAGCATTATAGCTTTAAGTAAATACAAAAAGCAGAATGACCAATCTTGCAGAGGGCTTGCTTTGGCAGGCTTAATTATTTCTGTAATATCAAT
>CANQZB010000104.1 GCA_947628195.1 uncultured Clostridia bacterium
CAACAAACTGCCTTGCACCTCTTGTTTAAGTTATTGACGATGTTTACGGCGTGGAAGAAGGGCTTATGAGCACCATTCACTCCACAACCGCCACCCAACTTACTGTTGACGGAATTTCTAAAAAGGACTGGCGCGGTGGACGTGCTGCCAGTGCAAACATAATTCCTAGTTCAACCGGTGCAGCAAAAGCGGTTGGCGAAGTGCTACCTCATCTGAACGGCAAATTGACAGGAATGAGTTTTAGAGTGCCAACAATAAATGTAAGCGTGGTAGATTTTACAGTTAAACTGAAAAAACCAACAACTTATGAGCAAATTTGCAAAACTATGAAAAAATATTCAACAAGCGTTATGCCAAACGTGCTTGGATACACCGATGAACCAGTTGTTTCTAGCGATTTTATTGGAGATCCTCACACTTGCATATTTGATGAAAAGGTCGGCATTATGATTAGCCCAACCTTTGTTAAACTTGTGGCTTGGTACGATAACGAATGGGGTTACAGCAACAAATGCCTTGACCTTGCATGTGTAATGTATAAAAAAGATAATTCTTTAAAGAAGTAAAAAACTAGCAAACGCTAGTTTTTTTAATTATAATTGCTGAGCAGTCCTTTATAAACTATATGTATATTGTTCAATTTTAAAAAATCAATAGGTTTAATAATTTTAGGCAGTTCTGTTGAATTTTGTATGTTTTGATTTGTTAAACATGTTCTTACAAATTGCGAGCAATAAAATTTATTGTTCGGAGCATGATTTTTCCTGAACATTGCTAAAAATACGCCCCAATAATTATAGTGAAAATCACATTTATTTTTGACCATATATTCAATAAAATCTTTTATGCCGTTATATTCGCTTTCGCCAACTTTTATTTCAAGCACAACAGCTTTTGTTTTGTAAAATCGCTTAAATGTTCCAATATTTTTGCCCTCTTCTACAAAACCGCCTCTAAAAGGGTTATAGGGGTTGAGCCTGCCATAAGAATACATTTTATCCAATGAAGGATTTAATGCAATTGAAGAGTGGTTATATTCTGCGCGCGTAAAAAACTTTAGCACTCTTGAAAGCACCGTTCCCGTTTGGCTTAAAACTATATACAAACTCTTCTCGCCCATTTGTTTAATTATATCATAAAAATTTTTCAATTTAAACTAAATTTTTAAAATTTATTGTAATTTTATTAGTTTTTAATACAAATTATTAATATTGTGTTAAAATAGTGTTATGAACGAATTTGTGCACCACCCTTTTGCACCGGTTTTTGACAAAAACAGCAAGGTTTTATTGCTTGGCAGTTTCCCTTCGCCTAAATCTAGAGAAATTGGCTTTTATTTTTCTCATCCGCAAAATAGATTTTGGAGGATTTTATCCACTTTGTTTGGCGAAGAATTGCCATTATCTAATGAAGAAAAAAAGCAATTTTTACTTAAACACAACCTTGCACTGTGGGATGTAATATCTAACTGCGAAATTGATGGTGCCAGCGATAGCAGTATTAAAAATGCTAAGGTTAATAACATAAAACAATTAATAAAAAACACAAAAATTAAAGCCGTGTTCTGTTTAGGTAACACCGCTGGCAAACTTTATAAAAAATATGTGGATAATAATTTTTTTACCTTGCCAAGCACCAGCCCTGCCAACTGCGCTTTTTCGTTTGAATACTTGCTTAATAAATACGCAGAAATAAAAAAATTTTTATAGCCTTTTATTTTTGAATTTTACTATTTAAACAATAAAATTTTAACAAAATGGAAAAATTAACAATAAAATTATTGACAAAAATATAATATTTGATTATAATAAACTTGTTTTTAAATGGAGGGCTGGTAGAGTGGTCTAATACAGCAGTCTTGAAAACTGCCAGATTTCCAGCAGTATTATATTGGCTTTTAATTTTAAAATGTTTTGTAAAAGCCCTATAAATTAAGGCATTTGGATATTTTAAAATTTTAAAAATGTCTACCAAAAGATGTTGAAATTTGCTCAATGTCTACCAAAATGTCTACCAAAACACAATTTTCTTAATAAAATGTCTACCGTGGAGAGTTGGCTGAGTGGTCTATAGCGGCGGTCTTGAAAACCGTTGAAGTTAACAGCTTCCGGGGGTTCGAATCCCTCACTCTCCGCCAAAAGGGAACTGTTCGCACCCTAAACTTAAAAATGGATGTGAACTTTTCTTTTTAAGTGATTGTATTGGACTTTGGTTTAAAAGATGATATAATTTAAAATGAAAAGCATAAAAATTTTAAAGGAGCAAGATGTTGAGATTCAAAAACTATTTTGAGCAATATTATGAAGCACTTAAAAACATGTATGTCGACGAAATAAATTTTCATACAGATTTCAAACAAGTTAAAAGCAACATTATTGATGACGGAATTTGGAACTTTGTCTATGATATAAAAGCAAAAGACTATAAAGATTTTGTCAACGTGTTTGAAAAGACAAAGCAACTATTTGTTGACCGAGTGCCAAGATTTTATGTCTTAAAAAGTGATGAGAACTCAAAATATTTAGACAAACTAAAAAAAGACTACAATCTTTATTGTGAAGATAGTTGGTTTTGCACTCCACTTAATAAATTATCTCTAAATTACAAAGCAAAACTTGATGTTAAAGTTGAAACATCAAATAACAAAGAAGAAATTATTGATTGCATAATGGATGGATTTTCAACCCATGATCCAAATGACCCGTATGGTGATTTATCTCCAACATATAGAGAAAGTTTAAACAAAAAACTTTTTAATAAAAAATGTAAATATCAAACGATTCATTATGTGGCGCGATATAATGATAAAATTGTTTCGATTGCAAGTATAACTATTGTTGGCAGAAACGCTTTCTTAAACAATGTAACTACACTTAAAGATTATAAAGGCAAAGCAATTTCAAAAGAGATTTTGACATTTGCTATAAATGACTTGAAAAAGAAAAATATTGAGAACATAATTTTTGCAACAGAGACAGGCGCATACACAGAGGCCTATTACAAGAAATTAGGTTTTGATATTGTGGATTATGGATATTGCATTGAAGAAAAACTAGGGTGCGAATAAGCACCCTGTCAGTCCGCCACCCAGCGCCACCATATCTGGTGGTGTTTTGTTTATGAACCTACTATTTTGTTGTCTGCTTCAACAATTTTAAAATTTAAGTTGCTCATCTTGTTTGCTTGATAATTCTTCAACCTTTA
>CANQZB010000105.1 GCA_947628195.1 uncultured Clostridia bacterium
CGCAAGGTTTACATACGCCGTGTTTTCGTGAATTTCAAGCCAAACGCCATCCATGCTTTCAAAACCAATGTTGTTTGCAAAGGTTTTTGCCATTTCAACCGCTTGCTCGCCCTTCATAATAGGGTCGCCACCCTCGGCGTAACTGGAAAGTGTTAAAAGCAGGCCACCGCGCTTGCTAACTTGCGCGTTATATTTTTTGCCTTCCATATAAATTTCGTAATCAAAGGTGGATAAATCCCCTTCGGTTTCATTAATTTTGCTTATTTTTGCATCTCTGCCTTTAAAAACTGTATCTTTTAAATATTTTTCCGCATCGGCTTCGCTAATTTCTGTTTTGGGCAAGCCCTTAACCTGTTTGGTTTCAAGCGCGGTGGAAAATGGCCCGTCAAAAATCATGGCAGGGTAATCTATCGCATCGGCAGACACATCCCCCAAACTGTTAGAAAGTTCGTTCATTCCCTTGCTATCGAACACGGAAGCATCAATAAAATTGAAGTTGGTGTCGTACATTCCCTCGTTTTGAGTGTTAAATTTTGCCTTAATTTCTGCCAAAACAATGCCAATTTTGTCGAAAAGAAGCTCTTGCTCGGGCGTAAGGTCTTCATTTTTATAAAGCACTTTTAAATAGGCTTCACACACGCCGTTAACTTGATTAAAAAATTTTGTTGAGGAAGCAACGTCTTCCTCATCAATAGGAAGCACGCTTAACCCCGCCAAAATGTAATTGCAATCCGTCATCATGTCGCCAATGGTGCTAATTTTTGCCTGCCTTGTGCTTAATGTGGAATATTTGGAAATATCCACTGCCAAATTGTTAACATTATCCACCATGCTATAATAACTAGAGGTGTAAACCCCTTCCAAAATGTTGGCATTTTGCTTGCCAGATTTATACACTTGATAGTACGCAATAAGCACGCAAGTTAAAATAACTAAAAGCGAAATTATAACCACAATCATAATAGGCACGGCCTTTTGCGCATTACTTTTGCTTTTGGTTTTTTTATCCTCATTAACCTTGCTTGTGTTTTGCTGTTTTTGCTCGTCAATATCTTCACTTACAATCTGATTTTTTTGCATATTTCCCTCCTTTAAACTGCAAACACGTGTTTGCCAATCTGCGTAACGGTTTTAGTGGTGTAAATCCACTTGCTTGTTGCTGTTGCGGGGTTGTAATAATAAACCGCGCCGTAGGTTGGGTCCCACCCGTTTAAAGCATCGTCCGCCGCCTGATATGCCTTTTGGTTAGGCTCTAAATTTATTTGCCCGTCATTAACCGCAGTGAACGCCCACGGCTGATAAATAACGCCCGCAACGGTGTTAGGAAATCGGCTATCTCTAACCCTGTTTAGCACCACCGCACCAATAGCCACCTGCCCGGTGTAACTTTCGCCACGCGCCTCGGCGTAAATCACTTTTGCCAGCAAATATCTATCGTTAGAATTGTAACTAGAACTTGAACTTCCGCTAACGCTTAGCCCCATTTTTGCAGCAGTTAACGGCCCAACAATTCCATCTTGCACAAGGCCATATTTTTTTTGAAATTTTTTAACAGCGGAAATTGTTTTAGGCCCGTTAATGCCGTCCACATTGCCCGTGTAATATCCCCATTTTTTAAGGCGCGTTTGCACCTCTCGCGTGTTGGCAACGGCACCGTCAACCTCTTCAATTTTGGCTATTGTGGTCTGCGCATTTTCCTCCTTCAACTGCGTTTTAATAAGGCTTGTTCCGCAAATAACTCCGGCCGTGCCCATAAGCACAATAAGCACTAAAATAAGCATCTTTTTTAACATAAAAACTCCTTTAAATCTAATTGAAAAGCGCTTTAAACCACTCCACAATTTTAGATTTATATTTAATTTGTGTTCCCATTTCAAAATTATTCACAAAACATAAAGGCGGATACATAACGCACCACCAGTTATCCCCCTCCGCACTGCCAAGTTCAACAATAACAGCCGAATAATATCCGCTAGATAAGGTTACATTGGAATATGTGCGCGTTGGGAAATATTCCTCACAAATTTTTATATTAACAGAATATTTAAACCCTTTGTTTTTTAAAATTTGCTTTGCACGTGTGGTCAACTCGCCCTTAAGCGAATTTATTGTGTTAATGGCGTCCTGCTTGGTTGGAACATTGCATAAATATGGCGTTAAAAATTCAACAAAATCGTCCTTAATTTCGTATTTAACATTTTGGTCCACCGCGCTGTTACTGTTGGCGCGAATATGTATGCGCAAATAGTCATAATCTGGCTCTTGTGGTAGAAACAGCCCAAGCGCACACAAACTTAAAACCAATAAAATAATTGCAATAACTTTTTTCATAACCAAATTTTTGCCCGCAAATGCCAACAAAAACAAAATTTTTATAAGTTTTTTAAAATTTAAGGAATTTTTTTGTATTATTTGCCCCGCTCGCCTTTAAATTCTTTTTAATTTATTTTTTTGGGGTTGACAAATTAAAAAATAGTGCTATTATATTAATTATTAATTGTAAAATTATAAATAAATTATATGAATAAGGATAGATAAGGAGAAATATGTCGAAATCTAAAAAATTTAGAACGGCGGTAACTTTGGTTGCCGGCGCAATGGCTTCGGGCGTGGCTTTTAGCGTTATTGCAAGTTCTTGCGCGCTTTTGCAAGACCTTTTGCCGTTGGATGATAGTTATATGCCTCGCGCCAAAATAGAGGCCATAATTGAAGAACTTGGGCTAGATTCTTCCATTATGTTTAAAAGCGATGCGTATAGAATGCGCCACAAAAACGGCAAGCCTATTAACGTTTATTATGACGAAAGCTTTCCCGAAAATTATATGTCCGCTTCGTGCAAGGCGGTGGAATATTTCTTTGGCCTGGTGAAAGACATTAACCCGAATTATAACTACGAAATTATAGAACAGCGTTCCCTTGCGGATATTACAATAAAATCTGGCAATTTATCCCATTACTCTGCCGGTGGCATGAATG
>CANQZB010000106.1 GCA_947628195.1 uncultured Clostridia bacterium
TGCCTCTTTCTTGATTGCCACCAAATATTATAGGGTCTATTTTAACATTGTTGGATAGATACAAACAAGCAGTGCCTTTTGGCCCGTAAATTTTATGAGCGGAAATAGTCATAGCATCTATGCCAATTTCTTCAACATCTAGTGTCATATTTCCATACAACTGCACAGCATCTGTGTGAAAAATTGCCCCTTTTTCGTGTGCGGTTTGCGCAATGGCTTTTAGGTTTTGAATTGTGCCCAATTCGTTATTTGCACCCATAATCGAAACCAAAATTGTGGTGTTTTTAATGTATCGTAACAAATCGGCAAAGCGCACAAAACCATTTTTGTCCACGTCAAGATATGTTACTTCATACCCATTATTTTCAAGATATTTGCAAGCGTTTAGCACAGATGGGTGCTCAATTTTGGTTGTAATAATGTGATTGCCGTGTTCTCTATTAGCCAACGCTATGCCAACAATTGCCATTGTGTTGGCTTCACTGCCACTTGAAGTAAAATATATTTCATTTGATTTTGCATTAATTGTGCTAGCAATTAAATCTCTACTTGCATCAACAACATTACTGGCTTCCCTGCCAAATGAGTGAATTGAGGAAGTGTTGCCAAAGTTACCTGTTAATACAGGCATCATAGCATTTAAAACCTCCGCACTTAAGCTTGTTGTTGAAGCGTTATCTAAATAAATCTTGTCCATTTTTATCTCTCCATTTGTAAATTTAGCATATAAAATTAATTTTGTCAATATCTAAATTAAAAATTTCTGCAAAAAGATTGGTTAATTTTACAATAAAAAAAGGCATGCCAGCCTTATTTTTTGCACCTTGTAACAAATTCCATAACCTCATCATAAGAGTTTAGCCCAACTAAACTATCAACTATTTCGCCATTTAAAAAGCAAATAATTGTAGGCACACTAAACACACGATAGCGTTTTGCAATTTCTTCATTTTGGTCTATGTCCAGTGAAAAGAATTCTACATCCTTAACATTTTCTTCAACCTTTTCCAAAATTGGCCTTAACATCCTGCAAGGCATACACCATGTTGCAAAAAAATCTACAACAACAGGTTTTTTAGAGGCTATTGTTTTATCAAAATCAACTTCTTTAAGTTCTTTCATATCTACTCCTTTATAATTTGGTTTACAACATATGCCGTAATTGTGCAAGCCATCGATATTGGATAATATACCACACTTGCAACATTTTTGCAATTAATTTTAACGGCTTTTTGTTTAGTGTAACATACTTTAAGCCCTTTTATTCTCTTTTCCGCACAATATTTGCGCAAGATTTTCGCTATTGGGTCGTAACTAGTTTTTGCAATGTCTGCAATTTCAAAATTAGGGGTTTCGGCATATCTATTGCCCGCACCCATGGCGCAAATTATTGGAACATTTTGCGATTTGGCTTCCGATATAAGTAATTTTTTTGCAGAAAGGTCGTCTATGCAATCAATTATATAATCATAGTTTTTTAAGTTAATTAATTGTTTTGTTTCTTTGCTATATTTTATGGGGAAAGTCTTAATTTTTAAGTTTTTATTGATGTTTTTTAGTTGTTTTTTTATTTCGTCAACTTTTAACTTACCCACATTGTTTAAATTGGCCACCAACTGCCTATTTAAATTGGTTATATCTATTGTGTCAAAATCTACCACTGTTAAATTTTGAATGCCCGAACGCACTAGGAAATGCGCCACCGCTCCGCCAACGCCACCCACGCCAAAAACTATTATGTTTGTTGAAGTCAATTTGGCAATTTGCTCTTCATTTAACATAATAGTGAACCTATTAAGATAATTTAAATCTTTATAGCACATACTTTTTAAAATCGTGTGTACGAATTAAATTTTTCATTGTGTTTTCTACAAAAGGTTTATCTATTTTTACTTTAACCATAGGGTTATTATCGCTTGCGTTAAACGAAATGTCTTCTAGTAGGCTTTCCATTATGGTTTGCAAGCGCCTTGCACCAATATTTTCATTGGTTTCGTTTTCCTCGTAGGCCAGTTCGGCAATTTCTTCAATCGCATCCTCTGTAAATTCTATATCAACATTATCTACTTTTAAAAGTTCTTGATACTGTGTTGTAATTGCATTTTCTGGAATTGTTAATATTTTTTTAAAGTCTTCTTTATCTAGGCTATTAAGTTCCACTTGGATTGGGAAACGACCTTGAAGTTCTGGAATAAGGTCGCTAACACTGGCAATATGGAACGCGCCCGCTGCAATAAAAAGTATATAATCTGTGTGAACTACACCGTATTTGGTGTTTACGACACTGCCTTCAACAATAGGCAAAATATCCCGCTGAACACCTTCGCGTGAAACATCTTGCGTGTTGTTTTTCTTTGCTGCTATTTTATCAAATTCATCTATGAAGATAATTCCTTCTTGTTCTGCACGATAAATTGCTTCTTTATTTAGATTATCTGGGTCTATTAAGCGTTCGCATTCTTCTTCAAGCAAAATTTCACGCGCGCGTTCAACTGTCATACGTTTCATTTTACGCGGAGTTTTAATAAATCCACCCATAATCTGCCCAATGTTTATTTCTGCGCCGACGCCGTCAAGCAAATTCATTTGTTTAGGTTGCTCTTTAATATCTACATCTATTGGGTCTTTATCAAAAAGCCCTTGCTTGTAATCTTCATAAAATTTTTGCCTAAACAACTCGGTATCCATATCCTCTGGCTTGTTAGCCTTTTTTAACGGATACAATATATCTGTTAATTTTTTATCAACCACAACAATGGCTTTATCGCGGATTTTTGCTGTTTGCTCGTCCTTAACAATTCGCACTGATGCTTCAACTAAATCACGAACCATGCTTTCAACATCTCTGCCAACATATCCGACTTCGGTGTATTTTGTTGCTTCCACCTTTATAACTGGAGCGTTAACAAGGCGGGCTAACCTT
>CANQZB010000107.1 GCA_947628195.1 uncultured Clostridia bacterium
CATAAAAATGGGCAAACGCTACCCAGAGTTCGTTGTTGACCCTAATGTTATTGTTGAAAAATATGGCGCGGATACCCTTCGCCTTTATGAAATGTTTATGGGCCCACTAGAGATGAGCAAACCTTGGGACGAAAACGGCGTTAATGGCGCACGCAAATTTTTGGATAGAATTTTTAAAATTTATCAGGATAAGAACATTGTTGAAAAAGAAAATTCTAATTTGGATTTAATTTTTAATCAAACAATTAAAAAAGTTACAGAAGATTATGAAAGCCTTAATTTTAACACCGCAATTAGCCAAATGATGATATTTGTAAACGCATTGTCTAAAGAGGACATTTTCCCATTGAAATATGCAAAAGAATTTTTAAAACTTCTCAATCCAATTTGCCCATTTATAACAGAAGAATTGTGGCAAAAATTGGGCAATAACAACACAATTGCATACGAAAGTTGGCCAACATATGATGAAAGCAAGTTGGTTGAAGATACAATTGAAATTCCTATTCAAGTTAATGGCAAATTAAGGGGCAAAATTTTAGTTGGCAGAACAGCAAGCGAGGAAGAAATTAAGCAAAAAGCAGTAGAGGAAGTTAGAAATTACATTCCGGATGGCTATAAAAAAATTATTTATATACCAAACCGCATATTCAACATAGTTATTTAGTAGAGCAAAAACAATATCTTATAAAAATCAAATAACAACTTATTGGGTTGAAATGCTAAACTTAATGTTGTTAATGTCAAACCGCTAATAAAAAATGCCATAAAAACAATATAGCATTTTTTGAATCTTAAAACTTTAAACGGATTATAAAGTTAATTAGCGATTTAAGTTAAAGATAACAAATATCATAGCCTTCATTTAGCAAAAATTGATCAACTAATCCCTTAGTAGGGTGGTGGCTTCCTTCAATTGTGCCTGACCTGCGCTCGTGTTTAAACAAATGTTCATGATTTTTTCTTGCTGTGGACAATATTTTGTTCTTTTTGGCTTCAAAATCATTTTCCCCAATTAATCCTGCATTCAAGTCTTTTTCTGCTTGTTTATATTTTTCGTCCAATGATTGATTGGCTATATCAAAAAATGCCCTAACAAGAATAATATTCATTATATTCTTATCCCATACTTTAGAAATTAAAGAGTTACGGTCAAAGCCTGAACTTACACGTATTTTTCTAAATTTATTAGGGTTGTTCCAAATTTCTAGAGCAAACTCTAACTGCTTAATTTCTTTTTTGTTTTTTGCCTGCGCTTTACCGTTAATCTCGTCAGTGTGGCTCAAAACCAAGCCGGACCTTGTTATATAATAGCATTCAAGCACATTAGAATGAGAATCATGCATGCTGTTATATAAATCAGCACTAATTTCAATTTTTGCAACTCCATTAGTAAATTTACCCAAGTTTGCAGATTTTTTTAATTCTGCAATTCTATTAAATTTATAATCAGATATTGGCTCATAATGACTTACCAAATTGTATACAGAATCATCTGCCCAACCAACAATATTGTAATTTTCATCTATAATTGTCCAATAAGTATGATTCATATCATTTTTATCTGTTTCGCAAATTTTTGCCAAAGCATACCCTTCAGAAAATTCTCCAATTTCCTCTGGAACATAAGTTTTGTTTCCAGATGTTAAAACATTTTTAGACATATCTTTCCTCCTGTTTAGATAGTAACATATTTTTTTCTGTTCGTCAAGATTTGAAATACTGTTTTATTTTCATATTTGAATACAATTTTAATTTTGAATTAACAATTGTTCTTGTTTTATTAAATTTCCTTTATCCATTTTGTTCTTCAGTGGTTTTGTTAAACAATATCCAGACATTAAAAATTGCCGTTTAGTAAAAACGACAATTTTTTGACAGGAGCAATAATCAATTTGTTTTAATCAACATTAAGGCCTTTATAAATGAACTTTACAAAGAGTAGTGCCGGCATTTGTAAATTGGCGCTTATGAAATTATTTTTTTAAAAATTTTACCAGTTTCATTTTTTAACAACTTTTTTAATTTTACATATTATATTGTGAGGAGAAAATATATGAAATGCTTTAATTTTAACAAACCCAGTAACAATTGTTGCAATCCTTGCCCAACCAAACCAATTTCTCCTAATTACACAAAATATATTTTGCAAACCGTTTCTACCGGCGCGATTGGTCCCACTGGTCCTACAGGCCCGGCCGGTGCGCCAGGATTTACCGCAACTGCTTTCTTTACTGCACCAAGCGTAACAAATGCGGAACCTACTCTTTTATTAGAAAATGTTTATCCAACCGGCCAAACGGAAATTAGCCTTGCTGGTGGCAACGGAATTAACCTTACACCAGGCACATATTTAATGCGCTTTGGCTCAACCGTTACAAGCTCAAACGGCACACCGCCAACTATTTCAATATCGGTTGACAATGTTGTAGAAAGTGGGACAATAAGAACCGGGGTTGCTTTTGGCTCGGCAAGTTTAAATGGCGATGCACTAATAACAATTGCAACTCCATCACTATTAACTTTTAATGTAACAATTGCAAATGAACTTATTTATGATGAAAATTTCTTAATAATTTCAAAACTCGGTTAAAAAATGCCACCAGGGTGGCATTTTTCTTTTAAATTTTGATATTATTTGTAAATTTTCTTAAATTTTGCTCGACATTGTAATTTTTGTCTTGTTAGGGTTTTCACAAAAAATTTAATTTGTACACTTTCTATTTTTGCTTTTGCTCTCCATAAAAACCATATCATATTTTGGCCTATTCAAAAAATATTCTTGCAAATAAAATAAAACGAACCGTTGCTCATTTCAACGGTTCGTTTTATTTTCAAATGGCGGACTGCTAGGGTCTTTATACGCACCCTTTTTAATATTATTAACAGCCATTTCTGGCTGTTTTATTTCGCCC
>CANQZB010000108.1 GCA_947628195.1 uncultured Clostridia bacterium
CTAAGTCAAGCAAAAAAGAGACGTTATAATAAAATTATTATAAAAAGAAAAAATGAACAACGATTGGTTGAATTTTTTGGCAAAAACAAACAGCAAAAAAATAAATTTGGACTAGTTTTTGTTAAATGTTAAAAATTAAACTTAAATTAAAAAATTAATTTTTATTAAAAATGGTTGAAAAAAAACTCACAAATTGTGAGTTTTTTTTATCTTTATTTAATTTAATGCGGTAAAAATTACATAATTTGGGTCACTGTTGGCATCTATTGTGAACTTTGTACTGTCATTTAAATATAAACACTCATACGAATTTACAATTTCTTTTGGAACTTTAACTATTCCGCCTTTATTTAAATTATCTGCAGAACCGCCTGCAAATTCAGTTTCGTATCTAGTTTTTGATGTATAGATTGCAACACTTTCAACAATTATTTCTTTTATTTTGTTGGAAAATGCAAATGCATAACCACCCATAGACGCTACACCGCTGCCAATTACAACTTTTTCCAAAGCACCATTGTAGGCAAATGCATAATCTTCAACAAAAGTTGTTCCGCTTCCAACTATCTTTACATATGTTAATTTAGAACAACGATAAAAAGCACCATTTTCTATTATGTCAACACTGTTAGGAATTATTAATTCAGTAAATCCGACACAAAATTCAAAAGCACTATATTGTATGGATTTGACAGTTGGTGGAATGGTTAAAGATGTTAAATTTTTACAATTATCAAACCCATATCTTTTTATTGTTGTTATATTTTGCAATAAATTTACAGTTGTTAAATCTCTGTTTACTGGGCAAGCGGCAACAATGTTATCTTCATATAAATAATAAATAAATCCTTCAACTCTTTTTAATTGACCTTTTTGTGATTCTTCAGTTATTATTCTTTCTGGGTACAAACATATTGCTCCACCTAACACATTACCTTTTTCCAATTCTAAACTTGATTTGTTTAGTATTTCAGTTATAGAAGAACAGCCAAAGAATGCATCACTTAAATTTGTTACATTTGTTCCTATTGTAACTTTGACTAAATTGGAACAATCTCTAAATGATAAGCTCCCAAAAGTTTTTACTCCATCACCAATGATTAGTGTTCTTAAACTTTTGCATTCGTAAAATGATTGTTCTCCAATTGATGTTTCTCCATTCCCCTCTATTGTTACTGATACCAAATTATCATTATTCGCAAAACAGCCATTTTCAATTGTTGCAACGCTTGATGGTATTTTAAGTTCTCTTAGTTTTGAATTTTTAAAAGCATTTTTGCCAATTTTGGTTATTGATGTTGGAATATCTATGCTTGTTATGTTACAATTATAAAATGCAAGTTCTGGCAAAACTGTAACAGGCACATCTCTATAAATTGAAGGGATGACCACATCTCCTGAAATTGAAGAATTTATTTCTTCAACTTCATAATGATTTCCTGCCAAAGTAAATTTCAATTTATCTAGGGTTGGCTCAACTAAAACCAAAACCCAATTAAAATTGCCAAAAAAATTTGCGTCTTGTCCTAAATTTTGAACAAATGCTGCTATGTAAACATATCCTTTTGAATTGTTTGATATTTTGCAGCTGAATGCAAATTCATTGGTAGAGCCATCTTTTGCCCCTATATCGTGTAATATTTCATAAAAATTTTCTATTTTTTCTTCACTACTTAATGTTGCTAATTCAACATTACTGCTTTGTCCACTAAAATTTAATGTGGCTCTAAAATCATTTTGAGGACTTGTGTTTGTAAAATAATATTCAAAAACAACAAAATGGTGGGAATCGTTTAAATCTATGTTTTGGTCAACTGGGCTTAAAATAGTGTTTTCATTTTCCTCCCCCGCTTTAAAATCTATAATAGTTTCCCCAGATTCAACACCATCCACATGCATTTCCCTGCCTGTTTTATCATTTTCTCCAATATAATATTTAGCACTGGCCTTACCCCTAACTCGTTCACTTTTAAAAGTTACTGAGATGTTGCTGGATATTGTGTGTGTTTTTGCTTCAAAAATTGCAAAAATTATTGTTACTGAACTTAAAAGAATTATGCAAATAATGAATAATATTACAACTATCATTATTTTTGATTTCATTTAGCTCCATCCTCCCATCATTTTTAAACATTTCTTAGTTATTAACATAATAACAAGTAACAGATAACAATGTCAATCAAAAAATACATCATTTTTGTTTAAAATATTAATTATTACATAAAGAATAGAAAAATAAGTGCAAACACGCACTTATTTTTGCAATATTTATATATTTTTGTTATTCACCTTTTGTTTTGAATTGAATTTTGATTGGTGTGCCTTTAAAATTGAAGGCACGGCGAAGGCTGTTTTCTATATAGCGGGTGTAGGAATTTTCAATTAATTCGGCATGGTTGGAATATATTGTGAAAGTTGGCGGGCAGGTGGCAGTTTGTTTGCCAAAAATGATTTTGATTTTTTTGCCATTTTTGGCGGGTGGCTCGTTGGTGCTTATGGCGTTGGTTAAAACATTGTTAAAAAGTGCCATTGGAATTTCCCGCTTGCTGTTTTGGAACACTTCTTCCACCGCTTGCATAATTTTGCCTATGTTTTTGCCGTTTTGGCAACTTACATATAGAGTTACATAATATTTCATAAATGCAAGGTCTTGTTCAAACTGTTTTTCAAACGCCTTGCGTTGTTGCTCGCTGTTTTCAATTAAATCCCATTTGTTTATTACAATTACGCTTGGTTTAAATTGCTCGTGAATTAGGCCTGCAATTTTAACATCTTGCTCGGTTATGCCGGCTGACGCATCAATGACCAAAATGGCAACATCACACCTTTCAATTGCGTTAAGACTGCGGATGACGCTGTAACGCTCAATGCTGT
>CANQZB010000109.1 GCA_947628195.1 uncultured Clostridia bacterium
CGTAACAAGGTAGCCGTATCGGAAGGTGCGGCTGGATCACCTCCTTTTAAAGAGCAATCTTTAAAGTCGACTGGATAAACAATAGTTTATCTTGAAATTAGTGTATAGAGTGAAAGAAACACTCGTTAATAAAACTGAAAAAACTTAGTACTTATTGG
Source organism: uncultured Clostridia bacterium (assembly GCA_947628195.1). Classification (GTDB taxonomy): domain Bacteria; phylum Bacillota; class Clostridia; order Christensenellales; family UBA1242; genus Onthoplasma. Next base: position 159 of record CANQZB010000109.1, read on the forward strand.
ATATAAATTAAAAAACTCGCTTAACCCAAGCGAGTTTTTTCTTTTTATTTAACCGGCAGGGCACTAAAAGCCCTGTTTTTTATACTTTACACATTTTTATACATGGCGTGTTTCAATTTGTGCAAAATTTTCTTTTCAAGGCGGGAGATGTAGCTTTGGCTTATGTTCATTGTGTCCGCCACTTCTTTTTGCGTCATTTCATTATACCCGTTTAAGCCATAGCGCATGCACATAATTCGTTTTTCTCTTTCGTTTAAATTGTTAATCGATTGGATTAAAAAATTTTTTTCATTTTCAAGTTCAATTTCGTCATAAGCGACTTTTTCATCTGGAATAATTTCGCCTAGCGATAAATTACTGCCGTCTTCATCGTTAACAAGGGTGTCATCCAGGCTTAAATCTTTTAAACTTTTGTTCGATTTGCGCAAAAACATCAAAATTTCATTTTCAATGCAACGGCTAGCGTAAGTCGCCAACTTTATATTTTTGTCAATTTTATAACTGTGAACTGCCTTAATTAAACCTATTGTTCCAACCGAAACCAAGTCCTGTAAATCTAATTTTATGTTTTCAAATTTTTTTGCAATGTACATAACAAGGCGCAAATTGTGCTCTATTAACTCTGCCTTTGCGGAGTTGTCCTTTTCATTTTGATAGCGCGTTAAAAGAAGCATTTCGCGCTCTGCATCAAGCGGTTCGGGCAAACTTTCCGCGCTAAAAATATAGTTTACATAATTATCAACTTCGGCAAGTTCAAAATTGAAAATTTTTGCAATAAAATCCTTAATTTTTTTAAAAATATTCATATAATCTCCTTTTATAATAAAGCGGGCGTAAGCAGTGCCTGATAATTTGTGTTTTTAAAGTTTCCGTGTTCGTTTACGGCAATGTATTGATGCGTAAATGACAGCGTTTTGTGATTAATTTTAATTTCCATTTTGTCTATTTTAAAAAGTTTTAAATTATTCCTGCCGGCAACTGTGTTTAAACTTATGGTTTCACCCTTTTTAAGCAGGAAATTTATGTAAGTTTCGTTGGCTAATTTAAGGTAGGAATGAATATCTACAATAACAACTGGCTCGCCATTGTATTTTAATAAATTTCCAGTATCTAAATAGGCATTTATGGCTATTTTTTTGTTGTTCAAATATAATTTTATGGGATATATTAAGCTGTTAGATTTAATTTTAAATTTAATTTGCTTTGTAACAAGTTCAAAAGCGTAAGTAACTAAAATTATTAGTAAAGAAACCGCCTCCAAACTTATTTTGCTGGATATTATCACGCCAAAATTTGTGTAATAACTTGCACCGCTCAAACTTGTAACCGCTCCGCCAAATGCGTAAGTGAAAATAAACAGCAAAATAAAATTATAAATTAGTTGTTTATAATTCAATTTAAAGGCGCATTTTAACATTATAATTGCGCATAAAAATTTAATGATGTTCAGCGCAATATAATTCTTTAAATATATGGCAGAAATCACACTAAATCCTGCACCTATTATTGAAGCAAAAATCAGCTTAAATATAGTTGTTTTTTGCTTTAAAGTAACCTTAATTAAGCGCAATAAGCAAAGGTTTATTAGCACATTTTGAATAACAAAACTTTCTATGTAAATCGTCATATAAAAATTATACATTTTACTTTCAAACAAACTAAACAATAAATTTGGTTTGTTTAAATGATTTTGTCGAATTATTTAATATTTGCACTAATTTTTTTTCCGCGAATAAAAATATTTGTTTAAGGCACAATATTTTAGAGGTTAGTATGTCAAAAAGAGTTTATATTTGCGGAATAGACACAAGCACTTTGCCCAAATTAACGCACGAGCAGAGCACCGAACTGTTAAAAAAAATTAAAGCAGGGGATGGCGAAGCAAAAGATTATTATATTTATTGCAATATGCGGTTGGTACTATCTGCGGCACATAGATTTGCTTCTGCCAAAGAAAATATGGACGATATTTTTCAGGTGGGGTGTGTTGGGCTTATGAAAGCCATTGACAATTTTGATTTAAGCCTTAATGTAAAATTTTCAACCTATGCAGTGCCCATGATTATGGGGGAAATAAAGCGATTTTTAAGGGACAATTCGGCAATGAGGGTAAGCAGAAGTTTGAGGGATACCGCATATCTTGTTTTAAAAAGTAAAGAAAAACTGCAAAAAGATAGAAATGACGAAGTGGGTTTGGAAGAAGTTGCACATGATTTAAATTTAACAATCCGTGAAGTGTATGATGCGATTGATGCAATTTCAACACCGCTTTCACTTGACGATAGCATTACAACGGATAGTGATGAAGAGATGAGGCTGGGCGAACATATTGCAGATTCCGAACATTCAATTGAAAAATGGATTGATCATACCGATTTGTTAGATGCAATAAAACAGCTAGATGACCGAGAGAGGGAAATTTTAAAATTAAGATATTTTATTGGCAAAACACAAATGGAAGTGAGTGATAGTGTTGGCATTTCGCAAGCACAAGTAAGTAGATTAGAAAAAGACGCTTTAGAGCAAATTAAAAAGAGCTTATAAATAGGTGGGGCGCCCGGCTTTAACCGCAGGTTAAAGCCAAAAGGCGTTCCGCCTTTTTTGCCCTCGGCTTTCGCCGAGGGCCGGGCGCCCCTCAAATTAAAAAATTTTACTTTAATTGTCGAAAAACTCTTGAC
>CANQZB010000110.1 GCA_947628195.1 uncultured Clostridia bacterium
ATGACTAGCCACTTGCCGTTTATTGGTTTTTCACTCATAACGGCGCCAAAATCTCCAACTTTAACCCCTGCTTTTGTATAAGCGGGTTTTTCTTTAATTAATTCTACTAAATCTAAATATTTCATTTGTTATTTCCTTATTTAAATTGGATGATTTTAATCTAAATTTTTGATTAAGTAGGCACTAATAAATTCCATACCTAAAATTTCAATATAAAAGTTTAACAATGATTTGTAATTTTTAGAAACAGCATTTAAACGCAATGTTTTTGCTCCATTTTGTTTTGCATACATTTCAATCTTTTTAAAAAGTTTTTGCCCAACACCCAAATTCCTAAATTCAGGCAAAACATACATTTCCTCTAACTCAAAAAATTTATCATTTGCTTTTGCGAAACTTCGTGTGTTGGTTTCTTTTGCAAAATCTCCATAACCATATCCAACAATTTTGTTATCTTCAACGGCAACAAAAATTTTTTTATTGGCATAATATTCTTCGCCATCTGCCAAAATGTTGTTGCAACAATTTTCCTTAACAAAAATAGAGTTAAGGTTTACAATATCTTTTAATTCGAATTTTTTAGCAAATCTTATTTTCATAATATTAATATTATAAAACAAATTTTTTTACATTTCAAAACTTTTTTTATGTTTCTTGCAACAACCTTTCCTTCTGAGTGAATTTTGTAATTATAGTAATTGCGTGCCTAGTTTTGTCTGATGATTTAGAAAATTAAATTTTAAAATATTTTTGATTTTTGCTTGTTGGTTTGTTGGGGTCTGTCATACTAATTAAACCCAATTCAATAGCTGGAAGTAAATAATTTTTTCTAAATCCAACCCTAGATTTTAGTTTTAATTTTTCCATTAATTCATTTGCAGATTGTGGATATGTTTCTATAACTTCCATTAATGCAGAAATTTGTCGGTTGATATGGTTAAAATGATTTCTGGTGTCGTTAACCATATCTTTGATTGCCTGATTGATTACTTTTAGCATAAACAAGATAAATATATTAGATTTTCCTTGACTTGTTGATAGGGTAAATGCTTTATAATATTCTTTTTGGTTGTCTTTAATAATGCTTTCAATAGGAATCCAAGCAAATATTGGTTTCCAACTTGAAAGTAAGGCTGTTTGCCACAATCTACCCATTCTGCCATTGCCATCCATAAAGGGATGTATGAACTCAAATTCATAATGAAAAACACTAGATTTTATAAGCATGTTAGCTTTGCTTGTTTTTATCCAATCAAATAGTTCGTTTAATTGTTGTTGTACAAAATTAACAGGTGGAGCCATGTGTATGACTTGTCCATTTTCATTATACACACCAACTTGTTTTGTTCTTATTTGACCATTGTCTGGAATAATATTTTGCATCATAATGGCGTGAATTTTTAATAAATCTTCTTGGCTGTATGGATTTATTTTATCAATCATTTTGTATGCTTCGTTTGCATTTTTTACAGCTAAAATATCTTCCTCTGGACCAATAACCTTTTTCCCATCTAACACATCGGTAACTTGTTCAATGGATAAAGTGTTATTTTCAATGGCGAGTGAAGAATGAATAGTCTTAATTCTGCTAACTCTTCTTAATCTTGGCAATTTTTCTAACTCGTTTACGCTATTGAGTTTGCCTAAGTTTTCCATGATTTGCGAAACCAATTCGAGCATTTCATCAGTAATCTCATAGGGTGGAGTATATTTTTCTTCCATAAAAACCTCATTTATATTATACACAATAATTATAAGCAAGTCAAGCATCTTGTATACAATCTTATATATTTTCTTATATATTTTGGATATATGAGTTAATTTGTTTAAAAATCGTTAAATATAAAAAAGTGTAAAAAACATATGCATTTTTACACTTTTTGGCACATAAATTTTGGCAAAATTTACATTTTTGGCTTTTAAGGGTAATTTCTATTTACTTTTTAAATAATCTGGGTCGTATTTCATACCTGAACCTATTTCACCATAAGGGCGAGAGACAAAACCAAATTTTTCATAAAAATTTTCTTTGCCTTTGGATGCTCCAAGATATAAGTAAGAATCATCATCTTCAATTGTTTTATACCATTTAACGATTTCATTCATAACAATTCTGCCAATGCCTTGTCCTTGAAAATTTTTATGTACAACCACATCATAAACAGTGTAGTAGCACCCATCGCCAACCACTCGTGCCATGCCCACAATTTTATTGTCTAAATACACAGACACGCCAAAAACGCTATTTTGCCTATTTTGGTTAATTTTTTTATTATCTCTATTCCCCCAACCAACTGAAGAGAATAGTCTATTAAAATCTTTATTGCTTGGGAATTTTTTTATAATACGAAATTCCATTTTTTCTCCTTTTTGATTATTCTTTTAAATAAAAATTATAAAATTATGCAAAATTAGAACGATTTTCAATATTATCATATATTTTTTGTTGTATCAATTAATCGGGTATGATAGCCGTTTCTTTCGTAGAAAGAGATTGCGTGTTCGTTGTAGCCAAACACTTCAATAATAATATTTTTACAATCTTGTGCCTTAAAAAAGTTTTCCATGGTGTTGAGTAGAATTTTCCCGTAACCTTTTGCTCGACAATTTTTTGAAACAATTAGTTCAGTTATCCTTCCACGTTTGGGTGCGTGAAAATCATATTCAAAAATCTCTTCACTTATCAATCCAACAATAAGCCCAACAATTTTTCCGCTTTCTTCATATAAAAACATTTTGCCATTTGAAGATTTAATTTCTTCCATTGTCTTTTGAAAATACTTTTCCCTATAATCTGGC
>CANQZB010000111.1 GCA_947628195.1 uncultured Clostridia bacterium
TCTTTTTCATCTAACGAATTTTTGGCAAAATCTACAATAACTTTTAGGTTAATTAGTTGATTTTTTCGTGCCATTAGGTCTATAATATTATTATATGTATCCAGCGCACCATATTCCAATTCTGTTGTGCTATAATAAAGTGAATGATTTTTAATAAAACCATCAATGGCTTTACACTTTTTGTTAAGTAAGCGGTAGCATTTAATAATTGCTTCGCTGTCATAAATATCAATCATATTTCTCTCCTTTTAATTTTAAAAAGAGTATAATTAAGAAATGTCGAAAAGTCAAGTATATATGTCAATTTTTTACAAAATATTCCAAAAAATGTCAAATTTTGACAAGAAAATTGACAATTTATCGAACATTTGTTCGATTTTGAAACGCAAAAGCGTTTAATCTTTTTTATTATAAATAAAAAAGACACGCATTAAGCGGTCTCATTTTTTAATACAGATTTTTTCACTTTAGATGTTTCGGCGTTTAGTTCAAGGTCTTCGTCTATAATTTGTGCCAAATTGCTAATAGACACTTCATAGGCAACTTTGTTTACAATATCATTAGAGCCTTCAAGCCTTTTGTTATATTCTCTGCTTTGAATTCTGCCTATAACTCTTAGTTTGCTACCCACCCGCATAGAATTAACAAATTGCGCATTCCTACCCCACGCAATGCAGGGTATGTAATCGCTTTTGTTATAGTTGCGGTTAACAGCCAAAAGTAAATCGCAAATTTCACGTGAAAGCGGAGTGCTTCTAAATATTGGAGGCTTGCAAATATATCCGTTAAGTTCAATCACGTTTGGGTTAGCATCGTCATCCCACTCGCAAATTTCCTTACAGAATACACTTAAAATCAGCCTGCTTTTGCCTTCAATAATTTTGTTAAAACTCCTAAATTGACCGCGTAGCGCAAGTTTACTGCCCTTTTCTATTGGGCAAAGTTTTGCCGATATCATTACAGGCAAAATGTCATCATTGCCACTTAATCTCGGCACACGCATATTAAACGTGTAAAAATCTTCTTCATATACAGTGTGGCTAAAGGCCGGGCTATCCAGCACTTCGCCTTGTAAATATACATAGTTATTTATTATATAATCATCAGTCATTTGTTTTATTCCCCTTAATTTTTAATTTGTGTACCCTCATTATTTATCGTAAAGTTATCATAATATATTAACTCACCAATAGGTACTATTTCTGTTTTGTTGTTTTTGAAATGTTCTAACACTAATCGTAAACCAGAAATTATATTATCCGAATTATTATGGAATAGCACAATGCTACCCGCTTTAGCCTTTGATATAACCCTGCCAGAAAGTTCACTCGCCGAAAGGCCTTTCCAATCTAGGCTATCTACGCTCCACTCTATGCAACTTAGGCCTAAACTATCACAAACTTCAATTAAATCGTTGTTGTAATAGCCATAAGGCGGGCGAAATAGTTTTGGAGTGAAACCAGTTAAGTCTTTTATAAGGTTTATGTTTTTTTCAAGTTCTTCCCTAATTTTGGTTTTAGAAAGTTTTGTCATATCGGGGTGGGTGTTACTGTGCAAGCCTATTTCAAACCCGCGATTGTATATTTCTTTAACCATTTCAGGGTATTCTTCCACCCAAAAGCCGACTAAAAAGAAGGTGGCTTTAACACCATACTCATCACATAGCGACATAATATCTCTAGTTTTATCCGCACCCCATGCAGCGTCAAACGAAATTGCTACCTTATTTTCATCCGTTTGCACTGAATAAATAGGTATGCGCCTGTTAGAATTTAAATATAACGCACCCACTTCCAGCCCGGCAAGATTAAGTCCAAACGCCGACAAGAACAACACCGCACCTAAAACAATAACTAATGTTGCTCTTTTAAAAATGAGTACCTTCATAGATATCTACCACCCTATCCTATCACATTAAATGAAATCGGACAAATAAATATTCCGTAAAATTTTATATAAAAATAATAAAAAACAGAATTTTCGGCAATTAAATGTCGAAAACCCTTATTTTTTAACTAATTAACGTGCAAATTTTAAACAAAAAAAGGCAAAATGCCCTTTTTGTTTTATGTAAAATAGTGTTTGCGGTTATGAATTGGCTGCATCTTTTAAATCTTGACTGCCATAAAGATAGAAGTTGAAATCACCAGAGAAACTGGCCGTTGTGGTTTGATTTGCAACTTTAACCAATATGTAAATGTAAGCGCCGTTTTCTGAATAGCCAGACGAAGCGGTACCTGGAACGGTTAAAGAAATTGTGTTTGAAGTAAATGCTTTAGTTATTTTGCTTACATAGCCAGAAGTTATAGCCTGCGTTGAAGCTAGTGCATAAATATCAACATTGGTTGAATTGTTAGTATAAGTTAAATCTACAAAACAATCATTTTCAGAGAAATTTACAAAATTATATTCAAAAACTATGAAAGGATGACTTTCATCCATTGAAATTGTGTTAACAGTTGGAGAAAGAGAAGCGTTTGTTAAAGTCTCTTTGTTAAAAGTTATTATTGTTGAGCCACCAGTGGTTGGGCCGTTTGTATCCATGCTATTCCATTGTGAAGTAGACGTTTCACCAACAAGCCAACGAGCCGATGCGTTACCACGAACTTCACGCACAACATATTCTACATTAATATCGGCACCAAATTGTTGACGAGTTAAAGCCCAAACAGACATCATTGCCAAAACTGACACTGCCAAAACAAGGCAAAAAACGCTTATAGACAAGATAATTTTGCTTTTTGTGCTATTCATAACCCTCCTTATTTCAATATAGTTTAC
>CANQZB010000112.1 GCA_947628195.1 uncultured Clostridia bacterium
CCGCATAGATAACGAAAAGTTTTTTACCCTTGATGAGGCGGTGCTGTTGTTAAGGCAAAATGACGCATATAGGAACAAAACAATTTATTTGCTAAATGATTGTTATATTAATAAAGCGGACTGTTATAGGCAAATAAACATTGAAGTTGACCCAGATGTAAACAATGATATCACAATAACGGGCGGGGATACATATTTATTTTTATTTAATGGGGATGATGGCACCTTTAATTTAAAAGGCAACAAAAACGCGCGCATCATTATTGAAGGCGGACAAAAAAACCGAACCAATGGCGCATTATATTTGGCAAGTGGCTATGCAAATTTAGAATATGTAACTTTTAATAACTGTCAAAGTAGCAGCATGGGCGGGGCAATTTATCAGCAGCATTGCGGTGTTACGCTTAAAAACTGCCAATTTGTAAATTGTTCTAGTGCAAAAAATAACTGTGCACTGTATTTTGACAACACTGCGGATGGAAAATTGCTACAAATATCCAACTGCGAGTTTAATAACAGCAACACAGATATTTACTTTTCAAAAAACAATTTTAATTTGAAGTTTGTTGATAGTGTGCCAACAATAAAAATTGATTTTCCTAAACTAGAAAATGAAATTTATATAGAATGTGATAATGTTTTAGAGCAGGATTTAAATAAAATTAGTTTTACAGATGTAAGTTACAATGCCACAATAGAAAATGGCAAAATTAAAATTTCAATATGCAGTTTTAATTTAAAATTTAATGATGCGGGCACGGTTTACACAACAACAATCAACAGCAAATTATTTACTTTTGGCAGTGAAAATTTAATAAATTTTGATAATAAAAAATATATTTTTAGTTATTATGATGTGGCAACTGGCAATAGTTACAGCACGGGCGAACAAATTGAAATAAATAGTGATAAAACATTTAACATTCAAGTAAAAAACAAAATTGCAATCAACTTGATATTTATGAATGAAAATTCAACGCAATATTACGCGGAAAATGAAGTAGTTTACTTGCCGCTATTTGATAGTGCGGGCAACAAAATATATAAGTGGACTAGTGCATCAAACAGTTACTTTGCGGGCAGCAATTACACTGTTACAAGTGCGGATAAGTTGTATGCGGATTATTTAGATTATTTTAAAGTGCAATTTTTAGTTGGCAACACGCTGCAAACGGTAAAATATCAAACATATGGCAATCAAATTACAACCGAGGCTTGCAGCCTACCCGGCTTTAAAGGCTGGCAAGCAGATGGTGTCGTTGTGGGCGCAAATCAGCCTTACACTGTAACCAAAGATGCTTTGCTTGTTGCCCTAATTGATGACGGCAAAACTTACAATTTAAATGATGCCTCTATTCAAATTTTGGATTTAGATTTTAATTTCACTGGCAATCAAATAAAGCCGAGCATTAAAGTTACAATTGATGGAGAAGAACTGCCTAGTTACTATTACACAATTGAATACACACAAAACATAAATGTGGGCGTTGCAACAATTAAAATTTTGCCGCTTTTAGAAAATGTTAGCGGGCAAAAATCCACCACATTTACAATTACTGCAAAGCAGTTAACTGAAACAGATGTAAATATTTCTAACATTATTAATCCAACCTATGACGGCACAATAAAAACGGTTAACCCTACCATAATTTGGGCGGGCGTTCAACTATATTTAGGCAGTGATTATGATATTGTTTATTTAAACAACCAAATCAATGCGGGATTAGTTAATTTTAATATTAATTTTAAGGGCAATTACGCGGGCAGCATACAAAAAAGTTTTAACATTTTAAAAGCGCAAAAGCCAAATGTTAATTCCAACACAATTTATGTGGATTTCGCTGCAAAAACGCTAAAAGAAATTACTCCACCACAAAATTTTGTGTGGGTAAATGAAAACCAAGCAATAACTTCAAACTCGTTTACCGCTGCGGCAAAATATGTTGGCAGTGACGCACAAAATTATGAGATTAAAGAATTAACTTTTAACATTATTATAACAGCGCAACAGCCAGACCCACCTACTCCGCCAACAGAGCCAGAAGAAGAGCCAGTTATAACAGATAATTTTAACAATGCCATAATTTGGATTGTGGTGCTGGTACCAATAACCATTATTGCTGGCGCATGGATTACATTTATAATTGTAAGGCACAAGCGCAACAATTGGTGGAAACATTAAAAAAGAGCAAACTATTGCTCTTTTTTATTTTTTTAATATTTAATTTTAAGTTTTTAATTTTTTATATTTTAACTTTTTTATCTTTTATATTTTATTTTTAAATTTTTTAATTGTTTATTTAATTTTTAAATTTTTTAATTGTTAACTAAATTTTTTAATTTTTTTAACTTTTAATTAAAATTTTTTACTTTTTTAATTCCTAAAATTACAAAATTACAAATCTTTTGGCATCATTAAAACTGAAATCTACCGCGTTCAACTGATTGCCTGCCACCAAAAGTTTTGCGTTGTAACTATTAAATTTTAAATTTAAGTTTACCTTTTCTGTTTCAACATTATCCACATTGCGGCAAACGCCCAAAGGTGAAGTTTCACACACTTCCAATCTATAATCATTTTGAATGTTAAAGTTTTTAATGTAAACAGTTAGTGTGTGCAAAAACTCATCTGAGTTAGATTCTTTGCTTGCATTTTTTAGTGTAATTGTGGCGGTCTTTTTGCTTTTTGTTAAAATTGCCACAGCGTAGTCATATTG
>CANQZB010000113.1 GCA_947628195.1 uncultured Clostridia bacterium
GTAGATCACCCACATGGTGGTGGTGAAGGTAAGTCCCCAGTTGGACATGCTGGCCCATTAACACCTTGGGGCAAACCTGCAATTGGTTATAAAACAAGAAAACATAATAAGGCTTCTGACAAACTTATTGTCAAGAGGGCTAATGCAAAGTAGGAGTAGAGTATGAGTAGAAGTTTAAAAAAAGCTCCATTTGTGGATGAAAAATTGATGGCTCGCATTAAGGAAATGAACGAGAAAGGCGAAAAGAAAGCATTAAAAACTTGGAGCCGTTCAAGCACAATTTATCCTGAGTTTGTTGGGCACACAATAGCTGTTCACAATGGCAAAAAACATATACCTGTTTACTGCACTGTGGATATGGTTGGTCATAAACTTGGCGAATTCGCCCCAACCAGAACCTTTAAAGGCCATAAGCAGAAAGAGGCAACTAAAGGAAAGAAGTAGGAGTAAATTATGGCAAAAAATATAAGAGAAAAAGCATTAAAAATAGAACAAAGTAAAGACACTCGCCCTTACGCTTGTGTTAGATATGTTAGGCTTTCTCCTACCAAGGCAAAAATTGTTATAGACCAAGTTAGAGGGAAATCTTACGATGATGCAGTGGCAATTTTAACATATATGCCACACGAAGCTGCCAAAGTGCTTTTAAAAGTTGTTAAATCTGCTGGCGCAAACGCTGAAAACAACAAAGGTATGAACGTTCACGATTTATATCTTGCTGAAATTGTTTTAGGCGCAGGCCCAACAAGAGTAAACAAAGTTTATGCGCGTGGTAAAGGCAGTGCAGATAGAATTGTAACTAGAACTAGCCACATTAAAGTTGTGCTAGGCAATAAGGAGTAATGTTATGGGACAAAAAGTTAATCCAAATGGTATGAGAATTGGTATCAATAAGACATGGAACTCTTTTTGGTATGCAGACAAAAAAGATTTAGCTAAAAACCTTAAGGAAGATGACGTTATCCGTAAATACATCCTTAAAGAATACAAAAACTGTGCAGTTTCCAATGTTTTAATTGAAAGAACAAGCGATAGTGTTACTGTAACCATTTCAACCGCAAAACCTGGTGTTTTGATTGGCCAAAAGGGTGCAGGCGTTGAAGCTTTAAAGAAAAACGTTGAAAAATTAAGTTCAGCTAAAAAAGTAAATGTAAATATTGTGGAAATTAAAAACCCAGATTTAGATGCAAAACTTGTTGCAGAAAGCATTGCAAGCCAACTTGAAAAACGTGCTCAATTTAGGCGCGTTATGAAAAGCGCAATCCAACGCGTTATGCGTGCAGGTGCATTGGGTGTTAAAACCATGGTTTCTGGGAGGCTAGATGGTGCAGAAATTGCAAGAAGCGAACACTACCACGAAGGCAGTTTGCCATTGCAAACTATTCGCGCTAATATCGACTACGCCAAAGTAGAAGCGCACACAACATATGGTGTTCTTGGCGTTAAGGTTTGGATTTATAAAGGCGAAATTTTAGGTAAAGTTTCTCAAAGCACCGTAAACCACAAAAAAGGAGAAAACTAATATGCTATTACCTAAAAGAGAAAAAAGAAGAAAACAATTCCGTGGAGATATGTCTGGCCGTGCTATTCGTGGTAGCAAGGTTACTTATGGAGATTACGGACTTCAAGCAACCGAACCTTGTTGGATGACCCCTCAACAAATTGAGGCGGCCCGTGTTGCTATTAACAGATATATGAAACGTGGCGGTAAACTTTGGATAAAAGTTTTCCCACACAAACCTATCACTAAAAAACCAGCAGATACTCGTATGGGTAGCGGTAAAGGTGCACAATCCGGCCACGTTGCAGTTGTTAAACGTGATAGAGTGATTTTTGAAGTAAGTGGTCCAAGCGAAGAAGTTTGCTTGGAAGCATTAAGGCTTGCTTCTCATAAACTTCCTTGTAAAACTAGGGTAGTTTATAAGGAAAAAGGCGGTGAAAACAATGAAAAATAATTATACTAGCATGACAGTTAAAGATTTACAAGCAGAAGAAACTAAACTAAAAAGCGAACTTTTTAATTTAACCTTCCAAAACAAAGTAAATCAATTACAAGATACATCTAGAATTAGAATTGTTAAAAGAAATATCGCTAGGGTAAAAACTGCCCTTAAACAAAAAGAAATTGCTGGAGCAAAGGAGTAACGTATGGAAGAGAAGAAAGTGAACCGTAAAACAATTCAAGGTGTTGTGGTTTCTGATAAAATGGATAAAACCATTACTGTTTTGGTAACCAGCAAAAAAATGCACCCAATTTACAAAAAATACACAACATACACTAAAAAATATAAAGCTCACGACGAGAAAAACGAAGCTAAAGTTGGCGATACAGTTAAAATTATTGAAACTCGCCCATTAAGTAAAGATAAATATTTTAGGCTTCTTACTATCGTTGAAAGGGCTAAGTAGGAGGGAATATGATTCAACCATTATCAACATTAAATGTTGCAGATAACACCGGCGCTAAAAAGATTATGTGTATTCGTTGCCTTGGTGGTTCGGTTAGAAAATTCGCTAACGTGGGCGATATCATAGTTGCCTCTGTTAAAAAAGCCGACCCAGATGGCAAGGTTAAAAAAGGCGACGTTGTTATGGCGGTTATTGTGCGCTCTAAAAAGGGCGTTCAACGCGCAGATGGCAGTTCAATCAAATTTGATGACAATGCTGCCGTTATTATCGATAAGCAAAAAGCACCTCGCGGAACTCGTGTTTTCGGG
>CANQZB010000114.1 GCA_947628195.1 uncultured Clostridia bacterium
CGTTCGATTTTAACCTAGATGGCAAAGATTACACCGATGACCTAACCTTTACAGCCAACAGTTCTGGTTACACCGTTTCTGGCTTAAAAAGACCAATATCTATTTTGCGCATCCCTGCAACTTATAACAATGCACCGGTTACCGAAATTGAAGCCGAAGCCTTTGCAGACAGATTCAGCTTGGAAACAGTTATTGTTCCAAACAGTGTAACAACAATTGGAGGAGGGGCCTTCAATGGTTGCCCATATTTAAAGCGTATTCAAATTCCATTTATAGGTGGCACTTTGAGCACAAGCACAAGTTCTTCTAATGTATTTGGTTATATTTTTGGAACTGAATATTATACGGGTGGCATCTATGTTTCGCAAAACGGAACAACATATTATATTCCAAATATTAGCACAGTAATTTTAACTGGTCCATTAACAGTGATACCAAATGGTGCATTCGCCGACTGTCGTATAACGAGCATAACCTTTCCGAATACTTTAAAAGAAATCGGGCAGGGAGCGTTTAAAAATACTTATTTAAATAATATAACTATTCCCGAAGGGGTAACGACGATAGGAAATGGAGCATTTGATAGTTGCAGTCAAGCAGAGTATATAAACATTCCAAGTACTGTGATAAATATGGATGGTGGTTTTACGGGTTGTAATCCGTCAAGTATAAAGATAGCTATTAAAAATAATTATTATACCAGTCGGAACTTAGCGAATGTGGAATGCAATGCTATAATAGCCATATCTAGAAAAATATTATTGAAGGGATGTAAGAATACCATAATTCCAGATGATGGCAGTGTGACAAGCCTCTGGAATAGTGCATTCAATAATTGTTCTAGCCTAACAAAAATAACAATTCCAAGCGTTATAACAAGCATAGAATCAGGAGTCTTTGCCAGATGTACATCTTTGTCTAGTATAACAATCCCTAGCAGTGTAGAAAGTATAAAAGTAGGAGCTTTTGCGGGTTGCACTTCATTAAAAGAGGTGACAATTGAAAGTGAAACTGTATGTAAAAAAATAACATCTTGGACTGGTAGTAGTACAACATATTTACTCGATAATGCAACAACGATAAAAGCGAAATATGAAGTTGTAGGGCTTACTGGTTATACTAAAAGTACAACTCAACAAAATGGTTATTGGGTTTATACTAAAAACTAATAGCCTTAGCAAGGACAGATGACAGGAAGGGGAATATTTTAACAAAATAAGACAAAACAAGGCAAATTTTGCCTTGCTTTTTATTTGGATATATTTTTTAACGGATATATGCTAATAATTAAGGGGGATTTATGAGAAAAAAAGTGAGAGGGAAATTATATTATTTGGCAAAAGATGCCAAAAGCAGGATGAAAAACTATTATAAGGAAAAATCTGTGTTTGAACAGATACCTTACGCCAAGGCTTGCTTTACAAACAAGGAGCAAGAGCTTTACGATAGGGTTAAAAAGCTATTATCTAGGGAAGAAATTGTTATTAACCCAATTCAAGAACTTATTGATAACAACTATTACAAAACCCTTTCCAGCGAGGCAAAGCAAAAGTACATATTCGACCTTTCTGAGCAATATAAAAAGATGAAACTTAAATTTGAGCAGGAAAATTTAAATAAAGTTTCAAATTTTTAATAATTTTGTAAAAAACGTTTGACTTTTGTACAAAAATGGCATAAAATCAATGCTTATGGAACATAAGTTAAACGTTACGGAAGATGACGCCTTTTTGCTTAACAAATCTAAGTTAAAAAAGGTTAATGACTATTTTAAGACCTCGCACACATTAAGGTTAGAGGACAATTTTAATGATAAAATTAAGGAGATATGCGTATCCAAGTTATGTGATGCAATAGGCATTAAATGTGCTTACAATTACAAAAATGTGTTTTTTGATTTCTTTTCTTCAATAATGGGGGAAGCAATAAGCACCAAGTTAAATTTAAATTTGGGCATGGATAAATATAATCTTAAATACTTGCGGTTTGACGATGTTAACATAATTAATTCGGCAACAAGCATGTTAGACCTTAAAGAAGTTGACGAGGCAATAATTGATGTTTACGAGCTTGCGGACAATTTTAAATGGGTGATTTCAACCGCGTTTTAAATTTACGTTCATAAAAAAAGTTTAGTTTGCACTAAACTTTTTTGGCTATAATTTCGCCCGTTTTGGCATCTATTAAAACGCCAAGAGTATCGGCATTTGTGGTTACAACGCCTATGTACCAGTAATAGTTTTTAATTTCGGCGGAGGAGTAGTCGTTAACAATTTTCATAACCACTTCTATGCCGGTGTTTTTATCTTTGCTTAGTTGTTTTAGGTTTTCCTTTAACTCCTTGTTGGCAATTTCCAGTGCGGTGGTTTTATCCACGCTAAATTCGCTTGAGGTGTTTTGCAGTTCGCGGTTAAAAGTGTAGCCGGTAAAGGTTATTACAACGTTTATATTTTCTTGGCCGTCTGTGTTGGTGCCAATGTCAACGATGTAACTGTTGTCAAAACTTTTTTCCATTGTGCCGGTGTAAGCGTTTTCGCCAATTGTAACGCGGTAGTTGTAGGTGTCGTTCGCCATTGGGCCGTTATCCTTTCTTTTTAACGTCAGCACGCCAAAAGGAATTAGTTCGGTTTTAACGCCGTCCATGTTGTAGTCCGTTTCGCGCATGCCGGTGGATAGGG
>CANQZB010000115.1 GCA_947628195.1 uncultured Clostridia bacterium
GAAGAAGTAATCGAGCTTATATATACAAATGCCTTAAAGGATTATGATGAAAAGTTAGAAGAAATTCCTGAAGATGAAAAAGTTGAAATAACAGTTTGAAATATTGTTAAACTTTGCTATAATGCTATCAAAGGAGTTTGATATGACAAAAAACGAAGTTGTTGTAAAAGGCATAAATGTTATTGAAAACACCCGTCCGCTAGAAATGCTTACGCTGGAAGGCGAAAAGCATGAAATTCCAGCAAACTCAATCGTAATTTGCGATGAAACGCGCGAGCCTGTTGCCATTGCTGGCATAAAGGGCGGATTAAAATCCGGCATAACGGAAAAAACGAACAGCCTGCTAATTGAAAGCGCATGTTTTGATAGCGCAGTCATCCGCAAAACCAGCCGTAAAATTGGGCTTATAACCGATGCAAGCCTGCGCTATGAAAAATCGCTAGACCCAGAGCTTTGTGCCACCGCAACGGCACGCCTATTGCACCTATTAAAGCAGGCAGATAAAAATGTTAAAGTAACATCGGCATTTACAGATGTTTACAATTATAAATATCCCGCAATAACAATCAACACCACAGCAGAGTTCATTTCCCGCCGAGGCGGAGTAAATTTAACAGCCGAACAAATTGCCCAAATTTTAACTCGCTTAGGCTTTGGCGTAAAAAACAATGGCGGAAATTTAACTGTTAATGTGCCAAGTTTCCGCGCCACAAAAGATGTTTCCATCCGCGAAGATTTAGTAGAAGAAGTGTTTAGAATGTATGGCTACGATAACATTAAAAGCGCACCTATGAGCATGCCATTAACCCCGGCAGATAAACTTCCAACCCACGAGGTGGAATATCAAATTAAACACGCGCTGGCAAGCCGATTTAACCTTAACGAAGTGCACAGTTATGTTTGGAATTACACCGATTTTAACAAGCAGGTGGGAATTAATCAAACCAGTGTTGTTCACCTAATGGACGCCAGCAAAAGTGGGCAGAGTGGCCTACGCACCATATTAACCCCAACCCTACTTAAATTTGCAGACGAAAACAAAAACAAGTTTAGCGAAATCTCCATTTTTGAAATTGGCAGAACGTTTGACGAACTTGACGAAAACAACCTTGTAAACGAAAAGAAAAAACTTTCCATTGTGCTTGCAAGCGAAACGGAAAGCGAAAAATCCCTTTACTTTAAACTTAAACAAATGGTGGAATATATTGCCGAAAATATTTGCTCTGCCAACGCAAAATTTGTTATGGGCGAAACTGACGAATGGCTTCACCCAGTTAATTCTTGCAAAATTGTGTGCGCAAACTCTGTTGTTGGCCAGTTTGGAATATTGCATCCAAGCATTGCAAAAAAAATAGATAAGCGCAAAGCGTTTGCCTGCCTTGAATTAGATGTAAATTTAATTTTAAATGCACCTAAAATTCAAACAAAAATTGTGCACACAAGCAAATTTCAGCCAGTTAGTTTAGACTTTAACTTTGTGGCAGAAAAATCCATGCCTTATGCCGTTCTAGACGAAGCCATTAAAAACTTTAAATGCGCTTACATTATGGAATATGCCTTAAAAGATGTTTATGTTAATGACGAACAACTTAAAGATAAAATTAGTTACACAATTAACATAACAATAACGCCAAAGGATAAAACCCTAACAAGCGAGGATATTGAAAAGTTTTCTGCCCGATTTATTCGCACCATTGAACAATTAGGGCTAACTTTAAGAAGTTAGTTTAAATAATTTAAGAAGTTAAACAAAAATAAGGCCTAGCCTTATTTTTTAATATTCGTTAGTAACTTGAATGTGGAATTTAAATTCAATGTTATCCAAAAAGTTTTCCTTGCCAACGCGCGCTAAATATTCATCAAACTGCTTTGGCGTTAGTTTGGAAAAATATTTATAAGCATTAATTAAATCAACTTTGTTGTCTATGCAAAATTGCACACACTGTTTCATATCGTTTGTAACTTTTTCCTTAATTTTGCTAATAACTTGCTCGGTTAAAAAATCGTTATTTCGCTTTAACATGTTCGGCTTTGGCTCGTTTTCCAGCACTTGCTCAACAAACACCACCATCATAATATTGCTGTTGTAAACGGGCGTTTCGCCATCAAAATTTACAGTTACAAAATTGGTTTTTCTAACAATATCCATAATAACATCTGCGTGGTCGTAAGTGCTATCTGTAACATCGGTTATTGTAATTGTTCCTTGCTGGCTGTTGTTAATAAAATAGTTCAATTTTTTAACCTCTTCCGGCACAACGTCAATAAGGCGTTTGCCCTTTTTAAACACGGTTATAGAGCCATCGTTAAGAAAATATTTCTTTTGGCTTTCGCCCGAATTTGTTTCTGCCTGGTCCCCGCTGGTTTGCCCGCCCGAAGCAACTTCAATGGCGTTATCTTCCTCGCTGTTTTTTAGGCTAACTTTGGGCATAATTCCAAGCGAAATATCGCTAAAATAGCCAATATAAAAACTTTCTATGTTTCCTTCGTTGGAAAGAATGTAGCGTTTGTCAAAATTCATAATTTTTTCCAGGGTTAGGGATTTTTCTTTGTTCAAATTGCTTAAACTTTCACTAAAATCATTAATGTCCCCTTCAAAACAAATTAAATAGGCGTTGCGCCCAACTTTTTTGGTGCGCGTCATGTAATCCAGCGTTTGCATAACGCC
>CANQZB010000116.1 GCA_947628195.1 uncultured Clostridia bacterium
CAAGATTGTAAAGCCCAAAACCCACACAAAATGCAAGCACTGGCACAAGAAAATAATTAACCTTTCGCTTAATAATTGCAACTATAACTATTATTACAAGTGCAATTACAGCGGTTATAATTGAAATAATTTTGTGGTTTGTTATGTAAAAAGCAAAAATACTTCCAAATAATAGGAAGGCAAAAATAAAACACAATGGGCGATAGTTAAACCAGCGGCTTTTCATCTTTTGTAAGTAAAAAATTAATTTTTTCTTTTAAGTAGCACTATTAAGGCTTGTAATTCTTCCTTAGAAAGATTTTTTGTAAGGGATAAAATCTCTTTATCACGTTTATAATTTTCTAAGTCGTTATAAAAAAATTCTTCCGTGCTAACTTGCAAGGCTTCTAGCAAGTCCAACAATTTAGGCACATTTAATGTAATGGTTTTATCCTCCACCTTATAAAAATAGGTTTCAGATTTGCCTATCATCATGCCCAATTCTCTAGCACTTAAATTATTTTTTGTTCTTATTAAAGATAACCTTTGTACAATCTCTTTATAATTCATAATAATATTTTATATTTAATTAAAGATAAAAATCTGTATTTATACGGGTAGTTTAATTAGTTTTTTAGATTTTAATTACAAAGTGTATGTAATATAAAGGAAATTAAAAATGCTTCTTGTAGTAAAATGAAAAATAAAAAAATCACATAATGTGATTTAATGGAATTTTGGTAGCCCTATGGGGAATCGAACCCCAGTCTCAACCGTGAGAGGGTCGCGTCCTAACCTCTAGACTATAGAGCCACGATTGAATTACTTTTTTAATATAACACATTTTTTGTTATATTTCAAGTGTATTTTATTATTTTATTTAAATATTTTTAATTAATTCTAACCAAATTAATTTAATATTTAAAGTAAAAAAGTGCCTTATGGCACTTTATTTTATTGAATTTTTATTAAATACTGGGCTGTTAAAGAAATCTGGATATTTTTTAATTAATTGATAATATTTTTTCTTTTTCAGTAAGCCATCAATTAGAAGATATAGACCTATACCTAAAACAATCAGGCCAACCGCCACCCCAGCTAAACCGTTATATAAAGACATGTCGGTGTTAGGGTTTGTGAACGATAATATTGCGATTTGCGCCAACAAAATGTTGTTAAAAGCGGTTGCTAAATCTGTTAGCCTATATTCTTTAATTAACATGGTTTTACCTTTGGCTTTCACCACGCCAATTATTGAAATTGTTATGGCAAATGTTGCAAATGTGGCAATAGCAATGGCTATTATAATGTTATAATGTGTGTTTGATGGATAAAAAATTTGAAAAACTGAATATGTAATATAGAACACACTGGAACAACTTAATATAGCCCCACCGCGAATGTAAGAATAAATATCTCTTAAAGTATCTTTATTTTTTTTTAGGCCACGAGCGCAATTATTTTTAACAATCCCTATAAATGCACTGTATATTGCGATTGTTATAATGAACCACGAGTGAAAAATAAGACCAACCAAAACTTTAAAAGCAAAATAAAGCAAGTTTTTTACAAATGATAACCTGCCCATAACAATTATGAATTTCCGTTCAGGAATAGTTCTAATTTTCTTTATCCAGTTCATCTATTATTAAAATATGAAATTATCGTTTTTTAGATTAACAAATTTTTTTGTTTTTGTAAATAGCTTTTATTAAAATTTAGCGACACGCTTAATATTGCTTGCCAAAATAAACGCGATATTTGCTTTGTTTTCCGCAATAAACGCATGTGTTTTTGTCATTATATGAGTGAATTACTCTAGTTTTTATGGTTGTTTTATCCTTAATTTCACTTTCGCACTCACTATTGCCACAATGATACGCTAGAACAACTTTTCCGTTGTTTACTTCATCAACCAATGTTTTAAAATCGTTGGTTTCTACAATGGCATTGTTTAAGGTATCTTCTGCCTGTTTTAGCATATTAGCCTGAATTTCTTGCAATAAATTAGTTACAGAGCCTTCAATGTTTTCTAGCTTTAATTGACTTTTTTCATGAGTATCTCGCCTTACAGATGTTGCAATGCCGTTTTCAATGTCGCGTGGGCCAATTTCCAATCTTAAAGGGACGCCTTTCATTTCATACTCATTAAATTTCCAGCCTGGAGTGTTGTTTGTATCGTCCAATTTAATGCGCAGGCCGGCTTGTTCTAATTTTTCCTTTATCTCTTTGCATTTTTCTAACACGCCATTAACTTTACTTGCTATAGGAATTATTACAACTTGAATAGGCGCAACATTAGGTGGCATACGCATTCCACGTTCATCGCCATGAACCATAACCAGTGCGCCTATTAAACGAGTGCTAACCCCCCAACTTGAAGAATAAGCATATTCCAATTTCTCGTCTTTATTTAAAAATTTAATGTTGCTAGCTATTGCAAAATTTTGACCCATATTGTGTGAAGTGCCGGATTGCAAGCATTTTCCGTCCTTCATAACTGCTTCCAAACTGTAAGTGTTTACCGCGCCGGCAAATTTTTCGTTTTCCGTTTTTTTGCCAGTAATTGTTGGAATGGCAAGTAAGTTTCTTAACCCATTTTCATAAACTTTTAGCATGGTTTGGGCATCGTTTTCAGCGTCTTCCATACTAGC
>CANQZB010000117.1 GCA_947628195.1 uncultured Clostridia bacterium
TTGATACACGTATTAAGGCAACCGTCGTTTCAACAATGTATGACATGAGCAGAGTTAACGCTTATGGCTATTTTGACAGCCTTGACGAAAATGGCAGATATGAAATGAAAAAAGCCCTAAACGAACAACGCATTAAAGATTTTAAAACTGGCAAATATGAACTTGCTGGCGGTGTGGTTGACCCACTACCCAAGGACGCCCCTTTTTATGTTAAGGATTATTATGATTATTATAAAACAAAGCGTGGCTATCATAAGCGTTCGCTAAACTCAAATGGCGGTTGGAACAAAACATCTGCTCTATCGTTTATCAACACAAAAAGTTTATCTTATTCAAACGAAATTCGCAGTGCAGTGCTAATTATTCATGGCGAAAGGGCCCATTCTTGTTATTTTGGCAAAGATGCTTATGCAAATATGATAAAAAATAGCAAATACAAGAAAAATAAAGAACTTATGATTATTCCAAACGCTGTCCACACCGATCTTTACGATAGAGTAGATATTATTCCTTTTGAAAAAATAACCGAATTTTTCAATAAAAATTTAAAATAAAAAATTAATATTATAATTAAAGATTTATAAAAACAATTTTAAATCAACACTTTTTTAAATTTGTGTTGTTCATTTTGTTATTTTGCTTTGATATAATGTTGCTGTAATTCATAAAGGAGGTAAAATATGAATACAGATAAAATTTATGCAGAGCAAATTGCAAATGAATATGCGCCAAAGGACACGACAAAGGTTAGGCAGTTAAAAAAACTTGATAACAAAGCAAAACTGCCAGCGGAAATTTTTGCTTACACATTCGGCATTATAAGCGCACTTGTGTTGGGCGTTGGTATGTGCTTGGCAATGAGGGTTATTGGCTCGGGCGTTGGAGCAATGGTTGCAGGAATAATTGTTGGAGTTGTTGGAATTATTGGTTGTGCAGTTAATTATCCAATTTATAAAAAAATGCGTGCAAATGGCAAAGCAAAATATGGCTCTGACATTATGAAACTTGCAAAAGAAATTAGCGAAGAAGAGTAATCTAAAGGAGAAGTGCTATGAATAAATCTGAAAGTAAATATTACAACACATCACTTTTAATGAATCAGGCACTTATTGAATTGCTCAACAAAAAGGACTACGAATTTTTAACAATAAAAGAAATTTGCAAAAAGGCGGGGGTTAATCGCTCCACCTTTTATTTGCATTATGACAACATTGATGATTTACTATATGAAACAATAGAAAATTTAAACAAAAATTTTGATTCTTGTTTTAATGAAGAAGATAAAAAATTTATAAATCAAATCAATGGTAAACAAAAGGAAGATTTAATTTTAATCACGCCGAAATATTTGCTCCCATATCTTAAACATGTTAAAGAGAACAAGGTTGTGTATCAAGTTTCTTTTAAGCACCCAACACTTATGCAATCCAACGAAAAATACAGTTATTTGCAAAACAAAATTTTATTTCCCATTTTTGATATTTTTAACATTGATAAAAATGCAAGAAAATATATTTCTGCTTATTATATAAGCGGTGTTTATGCAATAGTTGATGAGTGGATTAAGGGCGAATGTAAAGATGATGAAAATATAATTTGTGAACTTATAATAAATTGCGTGCGACCTTTTGATAATTAAAAATCAATTTTTTGTTGATTAATGCGCAGTTTTAATATGTGATAATAAATGTTTGCCATTTGTTTTGGCGTTTCCACCATTCCGTTTCTAACCCAAGCAATTTCCAACATAAACAATTCGCCAATAAACATTCGTGTTGAATAATCTCGTAAGCGAGAAGGGCGCTTGTTTATATATAACTGATAAAACGCCTTTTGATATGTGTTTAGCATTAGCATTTCCATATTTTGTTGTAACAAAATTTTAATATATTTAACATATTTTTGAAAAACTTCAAGTGTAGTGGTCATAATGGCGCTTATAGAAAAGTTTAAGCTTCTGTGTTTTAAAATTTCCTCTATTGTTTCATTAAAGCATTTTAAAATGTATTTTTCAATTATATCTTCTTTTGAATTGTAATTCCTATAAAACCCCATTCGGCTAACGCCAGCGCGCTTAATTATTTCGGTTATAGTTATATCATCAAACTTTTTATTTTCCATCAAATCAAATAAGCCATCTACAATGCACTGCTTAACAAAAACATTGCTTTGGCTTGTTCTTTTTTTATTTTGCTCGTTTAATTGATACATATTTGCCCCCTTTGTAACAGTTGGAGTTTATTTAAAACTTTTTTGTTGACTAATTAAAAATATCTAAATATAATCTTACTGTGATAAATGTATCACTTAAATAAATATATCATAAAATTTAACAAAAGTAAACTAAAAGGTAAAGATTTATGAAGATTGGCATACCTCGGGCTTTGTTGTATTATAAAAATGAAAAACTTTGGACCACCTTCTTTAACGAACTAGGTATTGATTATATAATTAGTCCGCAAACAAATAAAGAAATAGTATCAAATGGTGCAAACCTTGCCATTGATGAAACTTGCCTTCCAACAAAAATTTTGTTGGGGCATATAAACTATTTAAAAGATAA